>JBJOQU010000067.1:0-10840 GCA_046049745.1 Actinomycetota bacterium
TCGGCGATGGTTGTTACGTCACGTCCGTCAAGAGTGATGACACCATCCGTCGGGTCATAAAACCGCGCCACCAATTTGGCAAGAGTCGATTTGCCGGCACCTGTCGCTCCGACGAGTGCCACCGTCTGCCCCCCGTCGATAGCCAGAGTGAATTTCGGAAGAACGGGTGTGTCTGTGGAATAGGCGAATGAGACGTCTCGAAGTTCGACGTCACCGCGCAAGGCCGCGAATGGCTCGGCGTCGATAGGCTCGACCACGGATGGTTCTTCTTCGAGGAACCCCGAGATTTTCTCTAGAGCCGATGACGCCGACTGGAATGAGTTGTAGAACATCGCGAGGTTTTCGATTGGTCCGAAGAACCGTCGCGTGTACAGCACGACAGCGAGCAATGCCCCGACTTCAAATGTTCCGTCGACCACTCGTAACGCGCCGAAGAGAAGCACCGCTGCAACGGTCAGAATTCCGATGACCTTGAGCGCTGGGTCATAAATGCCGAAGATGTGGATGGTTCGACGAGTCGCCTCGCGATAGTCCTCGACCTTGTCGGCGTATGCTTCACGGTCGAGCGGCTCGCGGCGGAACGACTTAACTGCTCGAATTCCGGTCATGCTCTCGACAAACTGAATGATCAGACGAGTCGAATAGATACGCGATGCGCGGAATTCACGACGAGACGCATTCGAGAACCACATGGTGACGAGGACGATGGGGATCATGGCTATCGCGAGGGGGATGCCACTGATCGGGTCAATGGACACCAGCGCGATGGCCGTGAACACCAAGAACAATAAGCCCGAGACAAGATTGCTCAGCCCGCCGCTGAGAAGTTCGCCAAGGGTGTCGATGTCACTTGTCTGCCGAGCGATGATGCGACCCGACGTGTACCGTTCATGGAACTCGAGGCTCAATCGCTGGGTGTGCGCAAAGATACGCTGTCGAAGTTCCGCGAGGATGTCTTGGCTTACCGCAATCGACCAGCGCGTGTAGAGCCCTAGGAACCCTGCCGCAGCGATCCCGGTGGCCAGGAAAGCAATGACGATGCTGAGAATCGGCGTGAAGTCTGCGTGGTCGACGGCTGCGGGTAAACCGACATCAATTCCCCAGGCGATGAGTAAGGGACCGGCGACCTGCGCCGCGGTACTCACGATGATTAACATCGCCGTCCACACAAAACGAGCACGATGTGGAGTGACGAGATCTCGAAGGAGCGAAATTGACCGGTCACGGATTGCTTTGTTTTCGTTGGTCGAGAAGTCCTGGCGGTCTTCTCCTGCGACACCCGTCGTGCTCATGCCACACCCCCGTCTTCGTCGGTGGTGAATGGTTCGTCCGTTAGCGAAGAAATGAGGTGCCGGTAAATGGGTGACGTGCGCAACAGTTCGGCGTGAGTGCCCACGGCTGCTATCTCGCCTTCATGCAACAGTGCGACCCGATCCGCAAGCATCACCGTCGACGGTCGGTGCGCGACAACCAGCGCAGTCGTCTTTGCGAGGACTTTCCGAAGCGCGGCTTCGACTCGCGCCTCGGTTTCCACATCAAGCGCTGAGAGTGGGTCATCCAAAACGAGAACTTCAGGAGCGGCCGCAATCGCGCGAGCGAGAGCGAGGCGCTGGCGTTGACCACCCGAGAGGCTCAAGCCCTGTTCGCCGATGATGGTGTTAACGCCGTCAGGCAAGCCGTGGACAAAATCGGCTTCGGCAATCGACAGCGCCTGGGCCAACACCGCATCTGAGTCGGCTTGTGGAGCATCGCGAAGGTCGTGCCGACCCAGCAGCACGTTGTTCCGCACTGTGTCCGAGAACAGGGTTGCGTCTTCGAACGCCATCGCGACCCGAGTTCGAAGAGCGTCGAGGCTCAATTCGCGCACATCGACACCGTCCAGCAATATTCGACCAGACGTGACCTCATAGAGACGTGCCGGCAACGCGGTGAGTACCGTCTTGCCGCTTCCGGTAGCGCCGACCAACGCCATCGTTTCGCCTGGACGAATCTCAAGGTTGACACCGTTCAGGACGTCACGGACGTTGCCGTCGCCACCCTCGTGACGATAGTGAACGTTGTCGAATACCAACGATCCCGACGACGTCTTCGGTGTCACCGGGTCTGCAGGGTCGGTGATGGTGTTGTCGCGGTCGAAGATGTCGAAGATCCTGTCCATGCCACTTTGTGCTTCGAGGGTCAACGCCAGCAGATACCCGACTGACTCAATAGGACCGGCGAGCACGGCCGCCGTTGCGAAGAAAGCGAAGAGCTGCCCGGTCGTGAGGTCACCTTGGCTCGCAAGCCAAACGCCGACAAGCAAACACAAGGCGAGCGCGAAATCGGGAATCCATACGAGCCAAAAGGCGAGGGTGGCACGCGCATTTCCTTTGACAACCTCGAGGTTGCGGCCGCGCGTCGCGCGTGCTGCGAACCGCGACTGTGAATCGCCCCCGCGTCCAAATGACCGTAGGACACGAATACCGTGCACCGACTCTTCGACAGAGGTTGCGACATCGCCCCACTGGTCTTGTGCGGCTCGGGAAAGTCCGGAAAAACGGTTGCGGAATCGTGAGCCAAAAATGAAAAGAGGCACCGAACAGACGAGGAAAACGATTGCAAGAGTCGGACTCCACGTGAACAGGATGGCGACGCCCATCACAATCGCAATGGAGTTGCCCACCAACATGACCAGACCGAACGACATCCACCGACGAATCAGGCTGACGTCGGAGTGGGCGCGCGACAATAGCTGTCCGCTCTGCCATTTGTCATGGAATGCAACGGGAAGATTCAGAAGGTGGACATAAATCGCGTTGCGAATCCTCGAATCGATTCGGGTTCCCGGCGTGAGGACCATCACCCGCCGGAGGTAAACCGTAATTGCTTCCATGAGCCCCAGAAGGGTGACCAACCCGACCGCAGGCCACACGAGCGAAGGGTCGTCTCCGCTGAGAGGCCCGTCGACAAGCGCCTCGAGCGCAATCGGGATTCCCAACGCAAACCCACTCGATACGAGGGCAACTGCGATGCCGGCAAGAATTCGGTAAAGGTCGCGCCCCGCGAAAGGGATAACCCGCGCAAGTCCCCGGACCGCCCCGGAAGGGGGTGTGAGGTCAGTGTTCGCAGAATCCATGGGAGGTTTTCAGTCTATGCATGGCAGAATTGCGCCGTGACCGAAAAAGAACTACTCGACCTGTGGAACCGTGCGCGAATGCAGTTGATCGTGGCACAGTTTGCCCCCACTTTCCTGCTGATCACGGCGGTCGGACTCGTTCCCGCCATTCGTGAAGCAGGGCCTGTCGTGTCGGCAGCCGCGTGGGGCATTTTGTTTGCGTCGGGCATCCTAGGCGCACTCGTCGAGTTCTCGGCAGCCCACGAGGGACAAGCAGTGGCTCGGGACCTCGGTGCGTTGAAGGTTCGAAGCGCCCTCTCGGAACGAATCATTGGCAACGCCCGCTGGCTTCACGTCGCAAAATACGTCACGCCGACGATTTTCGTTGGGATCTTCGTTGCGCTGACCGTTGCGCTCATTCCTGCTGCCTAGTTCAGCCTCGCAGCGTCAGGTCTCGGCGTTGGTGGGCGTAAAGAACGAGCACGACAAGTGACAGATAGACCGCCTGCTGCGTGACGACGACTCGTTCCCACAAACCGACCGCGGTTTGATCTGGCTCAGTCCACGTCATCAGGAACCATACGGCCAACACGGTCTGAGCGGCGGTGGCCAGGATCGATGCCGTTGGTCGAATGATCCGTGGTGCATCTTTTCGGAACCGCATTGCCAACAGCGGCCATCCCGCACACAGCACAAACGACGTGATGGCAAAGATGCGGTGGGGAATTGAATAACCGATCAACGGGGTGGGGAAAATCGTCAAACCGTACGTCGCGAGTCCCGCAAGCACGAGGGCGATTCTGCCCGGAAGCGCGAACGGTCGAACCGCGAGGCCGGCAACGATGGTCAGAGTTCCTCCGAGGATGAAGAACGCCGACATGACAGTTGCAACGGGTGACTCCGGTGCAGCCAAATCGCTGATGGTTTGCCTAATCGGGTCGTATCCGTCCCACAGAGAACCGGCGAGCAACCAACCTCCGACGGACTGAATTGGCCCAATCACGGCGGCGACGACGGCGACAATACCCACAGGGTTCATGGTGATGAGCGTATCGCTAAGAGCCCACGGTCGCGTGTGGCTCGTGCGACAAATGTGCCTGATTACCCGAGCGCTGCCCAGGTTCGGGGGCCGACGATGCCGTCAGCCGTCAGGCCCTTCGACTTTTGGAACGCAATGACCGCCTTGCGCGTGTTGACTCCAAAGATTCCATCCGCGGTCAACCGCAGTTTTGTCTGTAGGTACCGCACATCCGCCCCACGCGACCCCAATTGGATTGTCGGACGGGTCACCGGCGCCGTTGTTGTCAGCGTGCCGTTCGCAAATCGTTGGGTCCACACTCCACCGGACAAGGTGGGCGCCGCGATTGGGTAACCGTATGTTCCGCCCGTTCCGCCAGCGGCGAGGTACTTTGTCCGAATTCCGGCGGGTTGCGCGAATACGCCAGCCGGGCTAGAGATGATTGCTCCGCCGGTGAACGTCAGGACGGATCCTGCAACGTTTTGGGCATTCGTGACTGCTTGCGCTGCTGCGGTCGGGAACCCCAGGTACGACGTCGCTCCGCCCGCAGAGGCCCAGACAGTCGCCATCGCGGTGGGGACGAGTATTCCGTTGCTGTGTGCCGTGGAGCCGAAAAGTGTTCCAGCGGTGAATACCTGGTATCGGTTCACTCCCGACAGTTGCGTTGCACCGGACGGCCAACCAACAGAATTTTGCCCGACGGCCGTCAGCGCGGGAAGAAGGGAATTGGCCACAATGACCGCAGCCGAACCGGACTTCTCAAAAGCGACGGCGTTTTGGAACGATTGCTTTGCACCGTTTCCGAATGAGGTAGTTGTGACGTTCTGTCGCACCGAGGTAGGGAGTCCCCACGTGGACGTGACGCCGCCGGCGGCGTGGAACGCATCGCTGATCGCGCCCGATACGACCGACAATTGCCCGGCCGAGTTAGTCACAATCAGACCGTTGTCGAACAATTGGTCGACCTTCGTGGTTGACGTTCGGGTGGCTGAAGCAGGCCAACCAAGGACCCCGGCAGGTCCGCCTTGGGTCACATAGAAGTCGTTCAGGGTTGTGCTCAGCGTGAAGGTCGCACCGTTCGGCGCTTGGTAAATGTAGCCGTTGGTGAAGCGCTGGCGATATCCCGTTCCGCTCGCGGTGATTGTCTCTTGAGCTCCAACTATTGCGCCGAGCGGGCCTGCTGGGCCACCAGAATTTTTGTACGCGGCGCCAATCGCGCCAAATGACACCTGGAGGCTACCCATGAAGGGAAGAGTGACGACACCCGTTTGGTAATTGATCACACAGTTGTTGGTGATGTCGGAGCAGTTTGTCTCCGACACCACTGAGCCCAACGCGGTCTTCGTCGCGGCGGGAAGTGCGGCAACGCGGGAATACAGTTCCTCTTTGAGGTTGAACCACGAGTTGTAGTTGCGCCAGAAGTTTCGGTTTCCGTAGGACGAACAGTTGTCTCCCGTCCCCCACAGGTTCGCCAGCGACGCGGCGTTCGGGACATAGGGGGTGTAGATGTACAAGGCGTGGGTCGCCTTGTTTGCGATGTACACGGCCTTTTTGCCACACGTTGGAGGACTATCAAACGAGTTGGGGTGGTACCCAATGTTGACCGTCGTACCGACTTTTTTCGAACCCCAGAACGACGAGTTCGGGTCGGTGTAGCGCTTGAACTGGGATGCGGCGCCGTAGACCTGGTTGTAGAAACCGAAATACAACGCGTCACACGGCGCAGTGTCGGGGCAGCCATACCCCATCGCAATCTTCAGCTTCGTTGCGCTGGGGGCTGTCGCAGTGACGAGCCCCTGTTCCTTTTGCAACGTTGCCAAGATGACCTTGGCGCTGATGTGACAAGCCTTTTGCACCTTGTAGATGATTCTGGCTGCCGGTTCCTGCGCTGCGCCGACGTAACGGCTGCACAGTGGCGAGATTCCGTTGACCATCGTTGCTTCGCGCGTGAATGTGTCCATCTTGTAGACGTTGAGACAGCGCGAATTGGTGCACGTTCCGATTTTGGACTGTAAGAATGCCTGAATTTGCGCCTCGGTGAGGGCGTTCTCGTCAAAGAATTGCGCGTCCGAAATAATCGCGCTCGGGTTGAAATCAGCCGAATCAAGTGTGTACGCCTGCGCGGGGACGGGAACGAAAATACTCATGACAAGCGCCAACAGTGTGGGCACACTGAATAAGAACGCTCGCTTGGAGTTCACGAAACACGCCCCTTTCGGCTTTCCCATTGTAACCGCGGGGGTTTGCGGAACGCGGGAAGAGGAGGTGTCTTTACCGTCTCTTGGCTGATTCTTAGACGTTGGGCGGTGAAATGACCGCCACGATCAACTGTGCCGACGAGAATTCAGAGCGGCATGGCGGTCACGTAACGCTGTGATGTCCTGGGCGCCGAAGCCACAACAACCTCCGATTAATCTCGCTCCGCAATCAATCCAGTCTGCGAGGTGTGCGTCAGCGATGTCATGTCCGTCACCAACCCACGAATCGGTTGCGGCATCCCAGTCACGACCGTGGTTCGGATATACGACATAAGGAATTGCGGAATCTGCGGATCGCAGGGTTTCACTGATGAATTCGACGGACGAACAGTTGATGCCAACGGCGAGGGCGGACTCGGATTCCTCAACCCGTGCGACGACGTCCGCCCACGGTGCTCCGCCTGCAATCCGACCGGCCTCGGCCACGGTCGACGACACCCAGAACGGCATCTCCGGGTCTCTATCGGCAAGCAGTTGAAGAATCACGTCGATTTCCTGCAGTTCCGGCTGGGTTTCGATTGCCAGCAGGTCGGGCTCAGTTTCGAGAAGGACGTCAAGGCGGCGAGCGTGGAAATCGCGCAGAACGGCGTCAGTCACACCATAACCGCCTCGAAATTCGGATCCGTCCGCAAGTGAAGCGCCATAAGGGCCAACGCTTGCGGCAACGAGGGTGCCTTCTGCCGCCGACATCCGAGCGGCTGTCGTCGAGTTCCGCAGAGCCGTGACGATGTCATCGTCTTCCCAACCGGCACGGAGTCCGCCATCGAACGACAATTGATACGACCCCGTGATGAGAACGTCGGCACCCGCTTCGACAAAATCGCGGTGTGCTTGGACCACCGAGTCGGGGTCACTCAACAAAAGTTCTCCCGTCCACAGCACACCGCCAACTCGGTGGCCACGGTTTTCGAGCGCGGTCGAAAGTCCGCCATCAAGAAGCAGTATCGGGTCCTCGGTTGCCATGACTCCACCCTATGAAACAACGGAGGCGCCCGGTTTCCCGGGCGCCTCCGCGATGTCACGATTCGTTAAGACACCATGTCGCGAACGATTTCCTTATTCTCCGACTTGATCGCAGCGGCAACGACGTAACCGATGACGGCCGCGATGAAGGGCGAGAGGACGAGGAACCAGCCGAGTTCGTTGAGCTGCCATGCGCTTTCGGGCAACGACGGGTCAACTCCCTCGGGGACGGTGCCGGCGAGCAGGTTGAATCGGCTCATGACCAGGTAGACGCCGCCCGCAAGAAGAACTGCCGAAGCGAGGGGCGCGATGGTGGTCTTCCACAGCGAACCGCCGCCTTCCTTGCGGAAGTGGTTGAAGATCGCGACCGAAACGAGAACCTCGACGAGCATGACGGCGACCGCGGTGATCGACGACATCCAGAAGAAGAGGTTGAGAACGGGGTCTAATCCGGCGATTGCGAACGTAGCCATGACAAGCATCGCAAGTGCCGAGGTCGCGTAGACACCGAAGTGAGGGGCGCCACGACCGTTGACAGTTCCGAATGCCTTGCCCAGGACTCCGCCGCGACCCATCGCGAAGAAGTAGCGAGCCGAAGCATTCTGAAATGCGAGCAAGCCGGCGAAGAGGCTCGAGATCACGAGAAGTTCCATGATTCCGACCAGGTCGGGGCTGACGTAGGTGGCCGCGAGATCGAAGAGCATTCCAGCGGGGTTCGCCAGGGGTGCTCCGTCAATTGCGGTGACGTTGAGAATTGCGGCAACGAGTGCGGGCATTTCTCCGCCAGCACCGTCATCGACCATTCCGGTTCCGTAACCCGTGACCATGGCCAGCGAGACAATCGCAAAGAGGCCGGTGATGATTCCGATTGCCCAGTACGTCGCAAGCGGGACGGTGCGCTTGGGGTCGGTCGATTCCTCACCGTAAATTGCTGTTGCTTCGAATCCGATGAAGGATGCGAAAGCGAAAGCGATGGCGATACCGGCTGCACCGGTGATTCCACCCGCGAGAATTGCGTTGGGGTCGAACGACGCGGCGAGGTTCACGCCACCGTCAGGCCCGCCGTCGATGAGAATTGCGCCAGCAACGGTGAGCAGCGAGAGAACCTCGAGGATGAGGAACACGCCGAGCACCTTGGCACCGATATCAACGGACAACAGCGACAGCGCTGTGACGATGACCCAGGCGAGTCCTGACCAGACAAGCCAGTGCAAATCGATGCCGTATCCGGCCATTGTTCCGGCCACGATCCCACCGAAGAAGCCGTAGATGGCGAGCTGGATGGTGACGTAGGCGAGGATCGACGTGAACGCCGATGCCACACCCATGTTCGTGCCGAGTCCACGACCGACGTACGCAAAGAACGCACCGGTGTTGGTGACCTTGTGGCTCATCGCGGCGTAACCGACGCTGAAGAGCAAGAGGGTGAGACCGACCGCGAGGTAGGTTCCGGGGACTGCTGCGCCGTTTCCGACGAGCATGGCGACCGGGACTGCACCGGTCATACCCACGAGTGGGGCCGAAGCGGCGACCACGAAGAAGACGATTCCGAATACCCCGAGGCGCCCCTTGCGCAGAGTGGTATCGGACTTGGATTCAGTTGCCATTAGTTGATCTCCTCATTGAGTTCGACAAAATAATCGTTCATACCCGAACGACCTACCCCTAGAGTGTCGAATTTTCCCGTCGAGGTCAAGCGTTTCGGGCGATTCTCGCAAAGCCGATTGGTCAGAAAATTTGTCGAGCTCGGCACTTTATTCGGATACGAATGATTGGTACGGTATCCACATGACTGAATTGCACGGATTCTTCCCGCCCTTGACCCCCACCGGCAAGAGCACGCTCATGCCGAAGATGCCGTGGTACTACTCGGGGACGCTGCTCACCGTCGAGTACCGCACGGATCCCGCGAACGTTCGTGCGATTCTGCCGGCCGAACTGGAACTGGCCGACGAGGACCCGGGCGCGGTCGCATTTATTTGGGCTGATTGGCAGTCGTGCAGCGAGGGCGGCGCGGAACTGCTTGACCCCGTTCGCTCGCAGTATCTCGAGGCCTTCGTTGTTGTCCGCTGCAAGTACGAGGGAGTCACGTACAGCCGATGCGTCGCGATCTGGGTGACGAAGGACTTTGCCATCGCGCGCGGGTGGTTCCAGGGTTACCCGAAAAAGCTCGGCAACATCGCTGTCACTCGAATCTTCAACCACGGCAAGGCAACTCCGCGACTGGAAAACGGCGCGAAGTTGGGCGCCAGTGTCGCCGCGTACGACCACCGTCTCGCGTCGGCCGTCGTGACCCTGCGCGAGCCGGCTGAGACGAATGGCTTCGTCAACGGGCACAAGATGTTGCACTCGCGATTCATGCCCTCGATTACCCCAGGGCTCGGCAACTCTCTTGACCAACTCATTGCTATGGGCGGCGTCGACGCCGACCTCGGTCAGCCGTGGAAGGGCGACGCCGAATTGCACCTGTCCGACTCGCAGTGGGACGAACTCGATTCGATCCTCCCCGTCGACGAAATCATTGCAGGGTACTACCGCGAGGTCGGTGTGACCTTCAACGGTGGGGCACTCATCACTGACAATTCCAACCCGTCGATTTAGCGCATCCTTTAAACGACTGCGGCCCCCGATTCGTCGGGGGCCGTAATCGTTGAGGTCGGTTTAGAAGTCCTCGATGTATTCGTCGAGTTCCCACTGCGTCACGACGCGGTCGTCCGCTGCGCCGTGTGCTTCGGAATACCGAGAGACTTCGTCGCGCTTCATCGCGAGGAAGACACCGACGAGTTCGGGGGCGAGCTGGTCGTGCAGGTGCGCGTTCGCCTCCAGTGCATCGAGCGCCTCGGTAAACGTGCCAGGCAGAATCGGTGCGTCCTCGTTGTCGTACGCCATTCCCACGGCGTCGGCGGGACAATCCAGCTTGCGAGTTATACCGTCCAGTGCCGCCGCAAGGATCCCTGCGATGACAAGGTACGGATTAGCCGCTCCGTCACCAACACGAACTTCGAGACGTGTTCCGCCACCGCGCTCCGGCGGAACACGAACCATGCACGAACGGTTGTCGTATCCCCAGTTCGCGCGATACGGCGCGAGCGTATCGGGGCCAAGTCGCTTGAACGCGTTGATGGTGGGATTGGTCAGCGCAGTCAGCGCCGCAGCGTTAGCGGTCGCACCGGCAATCATTGACCGCGCAGTGTCGGACAGGTTGCCCGCACCGTCGTGCATCACGTTCTCGCCGTTGAGATTCGTGACCGAGAAGTGCAGGTGGAAGCCACTTCCGCCCTCGTCACTCCACGGCTTGCCCATGAAGGTTGCGTGCTGACCCGTGCGGTGAACGATGTCCTTGATTGCCGTCTTGAACAAGAACGTACGGTCGGCTGCGTCGAGTGCTTCGGAGTGCCACAGGTTGATTTCGTACTGCCCTGGGCTGAATTCGTGGTTTCCCGCGAAGACACCGATGTCCATCTGGTCGAGCATGCGCATGAGGTGAAGGAAAGTTCCGTGCGGGTC
>JBJOQU010000068.1:0-12699 GCA_046049745.1 Actinomycetota bacterium
GGGTGAAGCGAATCAATGAGGTCGAACACGCTCGAGCGAGTCCCGAGAACTCCCGAGATGTCACTGGCGAGGTGCCAGACGTTCGTGAGCCGCAGTGTGAACGGAGTTGCCGCCCCAACAATCGAGCGGCAATGCGGCGCAAGCGCGGTCACGACGGAGTTCACGGCGTACTCGTGTTCTTCGCGATCCTTTGCGCTCGCGGCGAGGGTCGCGGCAGCCGCGGCATCCGTGGCTGCATCCCACCCGCGCGCGGCGGAACCAGCGAGAACACGTGCTGAAATTCGGCGACGGTCAACGCGAACAAGGGTTTCTGGGGATGCGCCCCACAAACCGTCCAGGGCAAAGATGTGCGTGTCGGGATATTCGTTCGTGAGCTTCTGAAGCGGCGCACGCTCGTCACCCGGCTTCGTCACCTCACCAGTAATCGCCCGAGCGACGACAACCTTGCCGAACTCGGAATCCAGCCGGGCGAGTGCAGCGCGCACCCGGTCGCGGTACACCGAGTCGATGTGAGGCCACTCGACGAGCGGGGCCGAACCGACCGATCGACGAGTGGGATCGGGGGTGCCGTCCGAATCCCCAACGGTCACAATCGACACATCACGTCCTCGGCGAACAATAGTTGTCTTCGGAACAATCAGCTGGGCTTCGCCATCCGGGTCGAATTGCCCGCTGCCCAGAGCGATGACGTGCTGGCGTAGGTTCGCGGCGATGGTGCCGAGCGCCTGTTCCCAGTGAGCACTCAGTTCGGCAAAGCGCCCCGGGCCACTCGCGGTCCACCTGGCGCGCTCGCCGATACCGACAATCTCGATGTCACCGTGTCGGTAGTACATCGGGCGGGACGCTGACGCGAATTCAATGAGAGACCCGAAACGCGCAGTCGGCATCGATTCGACGACGACGGGTTCGTGCGGAGCAAAGGTCACGCATTAAGGCTACGCCCGCGCGGATAGACTTGGGAACCGTGACGAGTGCTGACCTGGGCAAGGACCCCAACGAGGTATCCGCGATGTTCGACGATGTCGCCGCGCGATACGACCTCACCAATGCGTTGCTGTCTCTCGGGTCCGCTTCTCTGTGGCGAATCGCCACGGTGCGTGCACTCGGAATCTCCGCCGGCGACCGCGTTTTGGACATCGCAGCGGGGACTGGAACTTCCTCCGCTGCCATCGCTCGCGCCGGTGCTCGCGTCACTGCACTCGACTTTTCTCCGGGCATGGTTGCTGTCGGTCGTCAACGCCACCCCGAAATCGAATTCGTCGAAGGCGATGCACAGCAGTTGCCGTTCGACGATGCGAGTTTCGACGCGGTCACGATTTCGTTCGGATTGCGCAACGTCAACGATCCTCACCGGGCCTTGGCCGAGATGCGTCGCGTGCTCGTTCCTGGTGGGCGTCTCGTTATTTGCGAATTCACCACGCCGCCGAATGGTCTCGTGCGAAATGCATACTCGTTCTATCTCAACAAGGTCATGCCGTCGGTTGCATCGCTCGCAAGTTCGAACCCCGCCGCGTACACGTATCTGATGAAGTCGATCGAGGACTGGCCCGTCCAGGGCGTCCTCAGTGGCTGGATTCGGGACGCCGGTTTTGTCGACGTCGGATATCGCAACCTCACCGCGGGTGTTGTGGCACTACATCGCGGGCGCACCCCGCTGGGAGCAGACCAGTGAGTCACATCACCACCATTGCCAAAAATTTCGGCCTCGGCGCCGCGATGACGTCGACCGCAGACGAGCGTGCGTTGGTCGCCCGACTGGACAAGGGTTTGCAGGCGATTGAAGCCGGCCTTGCCGAAAACCTTCACTTCGGTGACGAATACACCAACACTGTCGCCCGATATCTGCTGGAGGCCGGCGGCAAGCGTGTTCGCCCTCTTCTCGCTCTTCTGACCGCCGAACTGGGCCAATCCGACTGCAAGGACGTCCTTCTCGCTGCGCAGGTCGTCGAACTCATTCACCTTGCAACCCTCTACCACGACGACGTCATGGACGATGCCGATCTTCGTCGCGGGGTCCCGACCGCGCACACCCAGTTCGGCAATTCAATCGCCATCATCACGGGCGACCTACTGCTTGCTCGGGCGAGCTCGTTGGCGTCGACCCTCGGCGACGAGATGGTCCGCCTCCACGCGTCGACCTTCGAGCGCCTGTGTCTGGGTCAGTTGCACGAGACGACCGGGCCCGCCGAAGGCGTCGACCCAATCGATCACTACATCCAGGTGCTCGCCGACAAGACCGGTTCCCTCATCGCCGCCAGCGCGATGGTTGGCGTCATGACGTCCAATGCGCCGGCCGAATTCGGGGAGCCCCTTCGCGAGTTCGGGGAAAAAATCGGTGTCGCGTTCCAGATCATCGACGACGTGCTCGACCTTGATGGTGGCGAGACCGGCAAGGTCAAGGGAACCGACGTGCGCCACGGAGTCGCGACACTTCCCGTTCTGTTCATGCGACAGTCGGGGGATGCCGATGCGCGCGCACTCGACGAAGGGTTGCAAGCCGCGGCCGCCGCTGATGATGACGCTCGATTCGAGACGCTCGTTGATGAACTGCGTGCGAGCCGTTTCACGACCGAGACAATCGCCACCGCCCAGCGTTGGGGAACGGAAGCGGTTGACGCGCTGTCCGTTCTTCCCGATGGTCTCACCAAGCAGGCCCTCGTCCGTTTCGCTTCCCGTGTCATCGAAAGGTCACACTAAATGTCCACGTTGCGACTCGCCATCGTCGGAGCCGGCCCCGCCGGCATTTATGCAGCAGACATCCTGCGCAAACACGAGCGTGCGTTCGACGTCAGCATTGACCTGTTCGACCGTCTCCCGGCACCCTACGGTCTCGTCCGCTACGGAGTTGCGCCCGACCACCCGCGTATCAAGGGGATCATCAACGCCTTGCGCGACGTACTCGACTCGGGTGGAATTCGCGTCTTCGGGAACGTCAACTTCGGAACCGACATCACTCTTGACGACCTCAAAAAGCATTACAACGCAGTAATTTTTTCGACTGGCGCCATCAAGGATGCACCGTTGAACATTCCCGGAATCGACCTTGACGGATCATACGGAGCGGCTGATTTTGTCAGCTGGTTCGACGGTCACCCCGACGTCCCGCGCGAGTGGCCGTTGCACGCTCGTGAGGTCGCCGTCATCGGCAACGGAAACGTGGCGCTGGACGTTGCGCGCATGCTCGCCAAGCACGCCGACGACCTTCTGCCGACCGAGATTCCCGACAACGTCTACCAGGGGCTCAAGGCCAGTCCCGTCACCGACGTGCATGTGTTCGGTCGCCGCGGCCCGATGCAGGTCAAGTTCACACCTCTCGAACTTCGCGAGCTGGGCGAGATGAACGACGTCGACATGATTCTGCACGACGAAGATTTCGACTACGACGAAGCGTCACAAGCCGCCATCGAATCCAACAAGCAGGTTTTCGTCATCGACAAGGTGCTCAACCAGTGGCGCGAGCGCGAGACGGGCAAGGCCAGTCGCCGCCTGCACCTTCACTTTTACGCCAAGCCGGTCGAGGTAATCGGCGAGGACGGCAAGGTCGCGGGATTCCGTTTCGAGCGCACCGAATCCGACGGCGCAGGTGGCGTTCGCGGCACGGGTGAAATTCGAGAGATTCCAGTTCAAGCGGTGTACCGCGCGGTCGGATATTTCGGTTCCGAACTTGACGGCGTTCCCTATGACGACAAGCACGGTGTGATTCCGAATCACGAAGGCCGCGTCCAGGACGATGACAACAATGTCGTTCCTGGCGTTTACGCGACCGGATGGATCAAGCGCGGGCCGGTTGGTCTCATCGGCCACACGAAGTCGGACGCGATGGAGACAGTTTCACACCTAGTCAAAGATCAGGCGTCGTGGTGGGCTCCGAGCGACCCGAGCGAATCCGCAGTTGTCGAATTGCTCGAGTCACGTGGAGTCGCCTTCACTAACCTTGACGGCTGGCACCGGCTCGACGATTTCGAAAGGACGTTGGGCGAGTCCGCAGGTCGTGAACGCATCAAGGTCGTCCCGCGCGACGAAATGATTTCTATTTCGCGCGGCGAAACCGTCTAGTTCGTAATACGAGCTGTCTTTGCGCTCACCTTGATTGCGGTTCGCTTGCCGGACTTAGTCCCGACAAGTCGGACAGAGATCTTGTGCCCGACATCGGCGGTTTTTAGGACGTAGGTCTTTGACGTGGCGCCGGTAATCGCGACTCCGTCTCGAAGCCACTGCTTGGCGATGGAAACTCCGCTCGTCCACGTCCCGTAGTTCGCGGTCAGGGTGCGACCCTTTCGGCGCGTTCCGGAAATGGTCGGGCTACCGATGGTCGCGATGGACGAGACGCTCGGCGTTCGAGTCTTGATTGAGTATGCGCCGAGGCTTCCGTAATCCGAATACGCCCCGGTTCGACCGACGCCCTCGATTGTCAGGTAGTAGGTCCCGTTGGGAAGGTCGGCGTTGAGGATCCCGTCCATTCCCGTCACGGGTTGAACCCCAATACCGTTCCCGTCCTCTGTCATCGTGCTCAGTGCATCGGTGCTAAAAATCTCCTTGCCTGCACCGTCGCGCAGGGTCAGTTTTGTGTCAAGGTTCGTGTTCGGAGTTGGAGGCCCCGAATACACACCGAGGGTTCGGTTCGTGACGGTCACCTTGAACCAGTCGACATCATTTCGTCGACCGATGAAGCCGTCAGCCGCAGCTCCCGTGATGAAGAGCGCCGAGCCAGTCGCATTATTCGATTCGTCGGTGATGAATGGTGCGCCCGTTTCCGCAATCTTAAAGAGGTCATCCTCGGTTTCAGACGCGCCCGGATAGTCGCCGTTCGACCACTGTGCAAGCCCGTTGTAATACCCGGCGCCCATAATTGGCGCCCAGTTGATGCCATCGTCCTGGCCTTCAAAGTATTCGCCGTCGGCGGATCCCCCGTCGTGATCGAGGCTGAGGTTGTGACCAACTTCGTGACTCGCGACGTCGGAAATGAACTTCCCGGCTTCCGCGGCGCTGTCCATGTACGTCGAGATGAAGTCCGAGGGGGTGAAGAAGATGAATGCAGGTTGCCATTCTT
This sequence comes from Actinomycetota bacterium, assembly GCA_046049745.1. Taxonomy (GTDB): domain Bacteria; phylum Actinomycetota; class Actinomycetes; order Actinomycetales; family Microbacteriaceae; genus MWH-TA3. Next base: position 5,051 of record JBJOQU010000068.1, read on the forward strand.
CGTGCTCAAACCCGTAGAGATCGATGGCCTCGTTAAACACGCCCATGTAGGCAATACCGCCACAGCCGCAGGTGTCTGCATTCCAGCCGGTGGTCCCACCGGAGATGAGCGCGCGTGTGCCGAATACATCGTCTGACGAATCCGTGCGGTTGATTGCCTCGTCCCCGGGGAACTCAGTCGTGACGTTGACATCAAACGGTGCATAGTCTTCGGCGACCGCTGCCCACGCATTGATGATTGCCTGCTTCTCCAGATTGCTGAAACCTGCTGAACCATCCATCGTAAAAGCCGGGTACTCGCCAGCGACAAACGGGTCGCCACCATTCCCATACGTGACGTCGTCCCACAACGTGCCCGCAGGGACGGTGTGACCGTCAAAATCCAAGAAGATTGTCCGCGTTGAACCTGGATTGCTGTTGAGCGAGAGGAAGTCCGTGAGCGGAATACCTGAAACATTTGCCGGAATTGACGAAGTCGTTCCTGTGACCGAGGCAATGCGTCGTTCAACGAACAAGATTTTGCCGGTTGCGGTTATGCGGGCAGTTGGGTCTTCGCTCAACTCCGCGATGTCAGAAGCGGTTAGTTCGGGGTTCAGTGCGCGGGCTGCAGCGACGCCATTTCGTTGGACAAACGCACCAACGGTCGGAACAGAAAATCCACTCCGCTTCGACGCCGCGCTCGCGTCGGTGAGGCTCAGTCCGGCGATTGCAGTGGCGAACGCGGCGGTGACGCCGATCGCGCGCAGAAGTTTCATGAGTTACCGGAAGTTGACGAACTGGATGTCGATGGGGAGGTCCGTGTTCTTGAGCAGCGACATGGTGGCCTGAAGATCGTCGCGGCTCTTGGACGTGACGCGAAGTTCGTCGCCCTGGATCTGAGACTTGACCGTCTTGGGTCCTTCCTCACGGATAATCTTCGAAATCTCTTTGGCGTGCTCGGACGAGATGCCCGCCTTGATCGTCGTCTCGATGCGGTACTCCTTGCCAGACGGGAAAGGCTTGCCGATTTCGAGCGACTTCAACGAGATGCCGCGCTTGATGAGTTTCGATTCAAAAACGTCGAGAACCGCCTTGACGCGCTCTTCGGAACTCGCCGCAAGGTTCACCGCCGTCGCCTTCTTGTCGATGGTCGCCCCAACACCCTTGAAATCGAATCGCGAAGCGAGTTCCTTCTCGGTCTGGTTCACGGCGTTGTCGAGCTCCATGGGGTCGACCTTGCTCACAATGTCAAACGATGAATCTGCCATGCTTCGAGTTTAGGTCGCATCACGCAATGGCAAAACGACGTTTGTCAAAGATTCATCGAAGTCAGGAGCGGGGCTTTCCCGTCGACGACCTCTTCACAAGTCGTACGGGGAGGGCAGTGTTGATGTCGATCGTCTCGGTGCGATGGGGGAGGATTTCGTCGAGCAGAATCGTCGCCGCCGTCTTACCCTGTTGGGGCGGGTTCTGATCCACCGTCGTCAACCCGAAGAATTCGCCGAGTTCGTGGCCGTCGATTCCCACGACCGACAGGTCCTCGGGGATTGAAATCCCCAACTCGCGTGCGGCGATGATCGCGCCAAACGCCATCTCGTCTGATGCTGCAAGAATCGCGGTCGGTCGGTTTGGCTGATTAAGCAGTGTCATCGCGGCGGTATATCCGGACGGAATGGTGAAGTGGCCGAATTGAATCAAGCCGGGAAGTAGAGGAATGCCTGCTTGGCGCAGGACGGATTCGAACGTCTTCCGACGAGTCGACGCGACTTTGAAGACGTCGACTGCGTCGTCCCCGCCACCGAGCATGCCGATGCGCGTGTGGCCGAGTTCCAAGAGGTGGCGCATTGCGATTCGGACGACCTCGGTGTCGTCGATCGAGATTGTGCGGACTCCCGCGATCGCCCCACCAACACCGATGATGGGGCGTTGAATGTCGTGAAGGCGCGTGATTTCGGCGGTCGTCAGGGGGACGTCGATTGCGATGAACGCATCGACTCGGCCGCGGTGGATAAAGTCTTCCAACATTCGCGAACGCTGCGCGGGTACATCCCCGAGGTTGTACAGAGTGACGTCGTAACCGTGGCTTGCCAGTTCCTCCTGTGCGCCGCGAATCACTTCGGTAAAGAACCAACGGTCGATGTACGGAGTCAGGATTCCGATGTTGCTGCTTCGGCCACTCGCAAGAGATGCTGCGGTGGCGCTTGCGACGTAACCTAATTCGGCCGCGGCCTTCTGAACCTTCGAGCGAGTGGCCTCGGAGACCGCTCCGCGCCCGCTCATTGTGCGAGAGACCGTCGCGGTGGAAACCCCTGCGGCGCGGGCAACGTCTTCGATGCTCGACATCGATGCCTCCTCGCGTGGTCAAGGGTTTTCACACCCTTGTTCCATATTGTATTGTTGACAATTGCGCGCTCAACCGATGATTACATTGGGTGGGAACGCACCCGGTGGATTACCCAAGCGGCCAAAGGGATCTGACTGTAAATCAGACTGCTCAGCATTCGGGGGTTCGAATCCCTCATCCACCACCAATCCCCGACTATTGCGGTCGGGGATTTTTATTTGTCGTCGCTCTCGTCGTCGACAACAAATCCCAGATACACCAAAGTTCGACGAAGCGAGTCCTCTCGATTGTCGATCAGCCACACGACTGCGGGTCGGATGAACTTGACCACAATCGTCACCAACTTGACGACCGCCAACACCAAAAAGCCCGCGGTGAAGAGGGATTGAAAGAAATCGAGGGCAAGTGAAGTCATGGGCTCGACCATAATCCTGAGGACCCCCATCCAACCCGAGTTGGCGAAGGCATAGGTCGCTGACCTAAACTTGCGGGAAGCCGTGAACACGGGAGGCCTCGTGAGCGATCACCTCAACACGCCGCAAGATGCGTCGGGTGATTTGGCGAACCCTGATTTCGCGATTCAGCCACAGTCTCGGCGCGAGCGCCGTCTGCTTGAAGAGGCGACACGTCTCGGTAGCGAGGTGGCCCCACAGCCCGTTTCCGCGGCAACGCTGTTCAATACTTTTGAGAACACCGCTGAGGTACCGACGGTCGGATCCTCGGTCGCTGAAATTATTCCCCAGCCGGAGCCGGCGATTGACACCGAGTCCCCCGCAGCCCCCGAAGCATTCGTTGACCCGACGCCGACGAACTCGTCCGGTCCGATTCCGTTTGTCGACTCGACACCGTCCGGGTCGACTGTGGCCATCACCGCTCCGGATGTAGCGACACTGACTCCAATTGAACCCTTGGTGAAGCCGAAGCGCGGTTCCCGCGTTCGCTCTAGCCGTGACTCTGTCGTTCGCAAGGTGCGCCTGCGCCCGGAGGGCGCACAGCGCAAGGTGCGCGGTTTTGTTCCGCGCGCAGGGCAAGCGATTCGCCGCGCCGCTCGCGAGACGTGGTCGGCCACGATTCGCGGGTTCGTCGTTCTCGTCATCGGCGCTTTCATGGTGACCTTGACGTTGCCGTCCACGGGATTCAATCTCGCACTTCCCGGCTACGCGGCAACGGAAAAGGGGGTTGACCAAGAGGTCACCACTGCGTCCAACGCCGAAGTCGCGACCGCTGTCAACCTGGGTACATTCAAGATCAGCAACTACGGCGACCTTCTCGGACAGCGATTTGGCTCCGGCAACTGGTCGTATGCCGTCAGCAACAAGGGACCGATTCGCTGGCCGTTCCCTTACGCTGCCCCGATCTCATCCGGTTTCGGAGCTCGCGTTGCTCCTTGCGCCGCATGTTCGACCTATCACATGGGCCTCGACTTTGATCCGCAAGAGGGTTCGCCTATCTACGCCATTGCGGACGGCGTTGTCAAAGAGGTCCACAACGACCAGTGGGGATTCGGTCGTTGGGTTGTCATCCGCCACAACGTCAACGGCCTGGAGTTCGACAGCGTCTACGCGCACATGGAACGCGACTCGGTCGAACTGAAGGTTGGCGATGCCATCGTGGTTGCGGATTACGTTGGGCGCGTTGGAAGCACGGGAACGTCGACCGGCGCGCACCTTCACCTTGAGATTCACGTCAACGGAATCCAGGTGGACCCGTTCGCATGGCTCAAGAAGAACGCCAAGTAAGTCTTATTGGTAGCGAGGGCGGGACTCGAACCCGCGACACCACGATTATGAGCCGTGTGCTCTAACCACCTGAGCTACCCCGCCGCAACCTTATAAGGTCGGGCCCCGAGTCAGGATTGAACTGACGACCCCTTCCTTACCATGGAAGTGCTCTACCACTGAGCTATCGGGGCGCGTGCACAAAGGCACCATGTGAGATTAGCACCTTGGGCGCGCTCACGCGAAATCGGGGAAGCATCGCCGCTTTCTGCGCTGTTTCCACGGCCCTTTCGCCGTTGCTGGCGTTTTGGCGCGACACGCCGAAGACCACAATATGTAGTGGAACTACACCAATGTCATTCCCGCGATATAGTGTTCATCTACGGCGGTATCGCCGAAACCTTGAACCACAGGAGGAACGTATGGACTTCGACAACGACAGTGTTGGCGGCTACGCAGTTCCCGTCGACCCGATGGACCTGCTGCAGTGTGACAGCTGCCAGTAACAATTACTGAGCCTCAAGGCCCCGATCACAGCGAATGTGACCGGGGCCTTTGCTTTGGCATCTGCCCCTTCTTTGGCATTGTGCGTGTGAGAATAGCGACATGAACGATGTGCGCACACCCGACTCCGGCTGGTTCTCTGACGACGACTTCGATGACGTTCGACGCCGTTTGCCGATGGTTTACGTCGAGGCCGTGCCGGTTCGCGTCGACGACAACGGTTTCATCACGGATGTCGCAGTTCTGATCCGTGTCGACGAATACGGCGAGATGCGGTCCGCACTCGTTGCTGGACGTGTCAAGTACGGCGAATCTATTCGCGAGGCGCTCGTTCGCAACCTCGAAAAGGATCTCGGTTCGCTCGCCTTCCCGCGCTTGCCGTTGTCGCCCGTCCCCGCAACCGTCGCCGAGTACTTCCCATTCCCCGGCCGTCTTGTCGACGAACGCCAGCACGCGGTGTCGCTGGTGTACGTGGTTCCCGTCACGGGGGAATGCCAGCCGCGTCAGGACGCGCTCGACATCCGGTGGATTCCCTTTGAGGACGCCGTGCGGGACTCGATCGATTCCGAGTTCGTCGGCGGCCGTGGCCAGGTATTGCGCGCCGCGCTCAGCACCATCAGCGCGCGGTAGCGACACCGCCACCGCTCCCACGCAAGAAACACCACATTTACCGTGCAAAAACCGAACGGATTTGTGTTTTCGCAACGATTGGCGCAACACATCTCCACAATCGGCGTTTGCACGGCTAATCTGATGTGAATCAACCTCGGGAGAACCTCATGAACGACCCCATGCGCATGCACAAGCACGATGCGGCGACCGCTGCTTTGCGCGAAAAGATTTTTGATTACGCGCGCGAGCGTATGGAGATGGACCCACCCCCGCTCGACGGAAGTGCAAGCTGGGTTGAACTTCGCGCCGCGATGCCCGACACGATCACCGAGGCCGGTGTAGGCGGGGACAAGGCTCTCGAGTTGTTCGGTGAGGTCCTCGCCCCCGCGACCATGTCGATCGACCACCCTGGTCAGGTGTCCTTTATTCCCACGGCACCGTCGGAAGCATCCATCCTGTTTGACTTAGTCGTGTCCGCATCCAGTGTCTTTGGCGGCTCGTGGCTCGAAGGTGCCGGTGCCGTTTATGCCGAGAACGAGGTCCTCAAATTCCTCGCGCGCGAAGCGGGCATGCCCGAGAGCGCCGGCGGTGTTTTCGTCCAAGGCGGAACGAACGGAAACCTCTCCGCACTCGTGGCCGCGCGTTTTGACGCAATGCGGAAATTGGATGAAGCGGGCTTGCCCCGTCCCGCGCGCTGGCGCGTTGCCGCATCGGAAGAGGCGCACTCGTCAATCGCTCACGCTGCACGCGTAATGGACGTTGACGTCGTCAAGGTCCCGGTCGGCGATGATGGCCGCCTCTTCGGCTCGGCAATCGAAGCGAAACTTGCCGACGATTGGGACGGCGTCTTTGCGCTCGTCGCAACCGGGGGAACGACCAACTACGGGATCGTCGACGACATCGCGAGCGTTGTTGAGGTCGGCCGCGCACACGATGTGTGGGTTCACGTCGACGGTGCTTACGGGGTCGCCGCAATGTTGGCGCCCAGCACGAAGGAGCACTTCGCCGGACTCGGCGACGTCGATTCGTTCATCGTTGACCCGCACAAGTGGCTCTACGCCCCGCTCGACGCGTGTGCGCTTCTTTACCGCAACCCCGCGATTGGTCGTGCGGCTCACACGCAACACGCGTCATATCTGGACGTGCTCACTGACACCACGGAGTGGAACCCGTCGGACTTCGCCGTGCACCTCTCGCGTCGAGCACGCGGTTTGCCGCTGTGGTTCTCGATGGCGACATACGGCGTTGCCGCTTACCGCGACGCCATCGAGTGGAACAACCAACTTGCCCAGCGCATCGCACAAGTGATTCGCGACAGCGACCACCTCGAACTCGTCCGCGACCCCATGCTGTCCGTCGTCGTCTTCCGCCGCAAGGGCTGGACACAGGAACAGTATTCCGACTGGAGCGATCGCATGTACCAGGAAGAGATCGCGGCGTGCTTCCCGTCGAAGCACCGTGGCGAGCCGGTCTTGCGTTTCGCTATCGTGAACCCACGCACCACATTCGAATTGCTCATGGAGTTGGTCGAACGACTGAAGGAGGACTAAATGGTCCCTCGTTGGCCCGCTGAGTGGGAACGCCATGAACGCACGTGGATGGCGTGGCCACATTCCGGATACACCTTGGGCGACACCGACGCTGAAGTCGAGGAAGCTCGACGTGCGTGGTCGACCGTGGCCAACACGATTGTGAAGTACGAACCGGTCTCGATGGTGGTTGACCCTTCGGCGGTCGAGGTCGCGAGCGAGTGGCTTGACCCGAAGGTCGACATCGTCATCGCACCGCTTGACGACGCGTGGATGCGGGACATCGGCCCGACCTTCGTTCGTAGCAGCGACGGAACATCGCTCGGCGTCGATTGGGTATTCAACGGTTGGGGCGGACAGTCCTGGGCGACATGGGGCAACGACGCCGAGATCGCGCGACGCGTTCTCGACGAAACCAACACCGCGGTCTTCTCGTCATCACTGACGAACGAAGGTGGGGGAATACACACCAACGGCAACGGGGTTGTCCTCGTGACCGAAACCGTTCAACTTGACTCGGGTCGAAACCCTGGCTGGACCCGCGATGAGGTCGAACGTGAACTGTTCGACACGCTCGGTGCCAGCCGCGTCGTGTGGATTCCACGCGGGCTCACCCGTGACTACGACGAGTTCGGAACACGCGGCCACATCGACATCGTCGCCGCGTTCTGTAACGAGAACACGGTCCTGTTTCACGACCAGCGCAACCCCGAACACCCCGACTTTGAGGTGTCGGCGGTGGTCCGCGATCGACTCGTCGCTGAAGGGTTCGATGTTGTTCCCGTCCCGGCGCCCACCGTGTTGACTGATGACGATGGTCCGGTCGACTATTCGTACATCAATCACTACGTCTGCAACAACGCCGTCATCCTGTGTGCGTTTGATGACCCGAACGACGCAGTCGCCAAGGAGATCTTGGAAAAGGCGTACCCGGGCCGAGTTGTCGAGCTCATCGACGCCCGGC
>JBJOQU010000069.1:0-3420 GCA_046049745.1 Actinomycetota bacterium
CGTCGCGAGGAAACCGGGCGAATCCACACCTTCAACGTCGAGGTGGGGAACCGATTTCGGGGCCTTCGTCGTCGTCTGTATCACCACGCCGGCTGCGTCAACAATGTCCCAACCCTTCGCCACCTTCAGTGCTCCAATCGGAGTGCGTTCGACGATTCGGATGACCATGGTGTGAGGGGGGCGAAGTTCCGTCGAGAACGACTGAATCCGAACGACCGTCCCGAGCTTGCCCGCAATTGACCCGTAATCGAGGAGGGCAAGCGGAGTTCCGATCTGGTCCTTGACCGCTCCGACAATGACCTTCTCTGGAACGTTCTCGCGACCCGTGACCACGACCTCTGTCAGCGTCATCAACGGCGACAGGACGATCCCGCCAACCAACAACACGAATCCAAGCACCGAGGACGTGATTGCCAAACGCATTCGTCGTGATCTGCGCGCACCTTCAGTGAATCGACGTTCTTCTCGAACTTCAGCGCGGTGAATGCGTTCTCGCGGGTTGACCGGCTCGCGCCGCCCATTCCTCACAGACGCTTTGCGCTCGGGAGCCGCTCCGTGATGCTGCGGTCGTTTCACGAGGCGTCCAGGGCAGAGAGCACTTGCGGAATGATTCGGTAAACGTCACCGCACGATAACGTCATGATGAGGTCACCGTCCCTGGCAAATTCGGCTGCAACACGGGCGGCGTCTGACCAATTTGGGCAGTACGCAACCTTTGCATGGTCAGCGAAGGCGTTCGATACGAGTTCCCCCGAGACTCCGGAGATTGGGTCCTCGCGTGCTCCGTACACATCGAGCACAACCGTGAAGTCGGCCGCGCGCTCATACTCGGCGGCGAATTCACCCGCCATGTCCCTGGTTCGCGAATAAAGGTGAGGCTGGTGAATGGCGATCACTCGACCGTCGCCGACAACGCTGCGAGCAGTTGCAAGCGCTGCTCGAACCTCGCGCGGGTGATGTGCGTAGTCGTCGTAGACCTGAACGCCTCGTCTTTCGCCGTGCCATTCGAATCGACGACCCGTCCCGCCAAAATCGACGAGTGCGGATGCCGCATCTGCGAGGGGGTACCCCATGGCAACAAGTACCGCCACGGCACCCGCCGCGTTGAGTGCATTGTGACGCCCCGCTACCGTCAAAACCAGCGACGCGTGTGACAGGCCGTGGTGAAGCGTCGCTGTGACTCCTGATGCCGACGCCACAATGTCGGAGACCCGGATATCTGCGTTGTCGTCTTCACCAAACGACATCGTCGGTGCCGTAATCCGGCTTCGCAGTCGCGAAAGGTGAGGATCGTCAGACGATACAACGACCATTTCGGTGCAACCGTTCGCGAACGTGACAAACGCGTCGTCAAAGGCCTCCATCGTTCCGTAAGTCTCGAGGTGATCGGTGTCGATGTTCGTAATCAGCCCAATTGCCGCGTTGTAGAGAAGGAACGAGCCATCTGATTCATCCGCTTCAAGGACAAATTCGCGATCCGCACCTGTCGCTGCAGAAACTCCCATTGCCGAGACGACACCACCGTTGACAAAGGATGGTGAAACCCCGACTCCGTGAAGCGCCGTCACAACCATTCCGGTTGATGTCGTCTTCCCGTGGGCGCCAGCAACAGCAATAACGCGACTATTCCGCGACAGCCAATGAAGTGCAAGGGACCGATGAAGAACTGGAATACCGTGGTCAATCGCCCATCGGTATTCCGGGTTGTCTTCCCACAGCGCGCCGGTCACGACGACCGTGTCCGCGCTCATCACGAGGGTCGGCTCATGACCAATGTGAACTTCGACACCGAGGTCGCGAAGAGCGGCAGTTGTGGCGGATTCGCTGCGATCCGAACCCGTGACGGCAAGTCCGCGCTCGACGTACATCCGCGCAATCCCACTCATTCCGCTGCCGCCGATACCGATGAAGTGCACGCGCCCGAGATTCTCGGGAATCGGCTGATTCAGGTCCGGGGCAATCACAGTGATAACCCTATGCGGACGAACTGGTGAGAGCGGTGCGAATCAGGTCGGCAAGTCGGGTTGCTCCGTCGCGAATTCCCGTCGCACGAGACGCAGCGGCCATTGATTGTTGAGCAGGGCCGTTGCCGAGAAACGGAATCAACGATTCGCGAATGTACTCTGGCACAAAATCCCCATCGAGACACACGCGCGCGCCACCCGCATTCACAATGTCCGCCGCGTTGAGAACCTGTTCACCATTTCCAACGGGGTACGGCACAAATATCGACGGAATGCCGAGTCCGGCCAATTCTGAAACGGTTGCCGAGCCAGCGCGCGCGACGACGACATCGGCGATAGCTAGAGCGAGGTCCATTCGATCGAGGTACGGAATCGGGCGATAACCGGCGATGCCGGGGTCAACGAAATCGCGCGACTCCCCCACCGTGTGAATGATTTGCCAGCCGGACTCCACGATGTCACTGGCCGTTTCCCGAATGGTCGCGTTGATTCGCGCAGCGCCGGTCGAACCACCCGTCACGAGCAAAACTGGCCGCTTATCCAGTCCGAAGAATTTTCGTGCCTCTCCGCGGCGAGCCCCTCGATCCAGCGTCGCGATCTCTGGCCGGAGCGGCATTCCGACGATGGTGGCGTGCGGAAATTGCGCTTCGGTTCCCGAATACGTCACACCGACAAAGCGCGTCAATCTGGCACCGAGTTTGTTCGCAATTCCCGGGATCGCGTTCGCTTCGTGAATGACCAGAGGAATGCCCTCGAGTCGGGCGGCGAGGTATGCCGGAGCAGCCGCATAACCCCCGAAACCGACGACAATGTCAATCGAACGTTTCGTGATCAACCGGCGCACGATTGACACGGCACGAAGGAGACGCAAGGGGTACGTCAATGCGGCGGCCGAAAACGCACGTGGAAATGGCAATTTTGCGATTGTTGCCAGTTCGAGACCGGCCGCGGGGACGAGACGGGCTTCAAGCCCCTCCGAAGTGCCCAAGACGATGATCGACGCGCCTGGTTCGGCGCGACGTATTTCAGCGGCGGTCGCGAGCAATGGGTTCACGTGCCCCGCAGTGCCACCACCCGCGAGGAGGTAGGTCGTCATCCGTATCGCTCCTCGTACCGAACACACGACACAACAACACCGATAGCCAAAAGATTTGCGAGGATGGCCGATCCACCAGATGACACCATCGGCAGAGGAACGCCCAGGACGGGGAGGACACCGAGTACGACTCCGATGTTGACCAACGACTGGCCGACGATCCAGACGAGTACACCGGCGATCAGGGTGCGCGTCAACGGCTGAGGATAGGCGCGCATCAGACGGACCAACACGACGGCAAGTGCCACGATGACCACGAGCAAGAATATGGCGCCAAGTAGTCCGAATTCTTCGCCGATGATGGCAAAAATGTAGTCGGATTCGGCGTGGGGCAACCACGACCATTTGGAGCGAGAGCTG
>JBJOQU010000070.1:0-3346 GCA_046049745.1 Actinomycetota bacterium
CACGCGGAAGGATCGTCACCTTCGTGACGGGGTCCGTGTTGCGCATCGCGGCGGCCGCCAGTGCGTGACCACCCTCGTGGTACGCGGTGATGAGTCGTTCCTTGTCCTTCATGATGCGCGAACGCTTCTGCGGTCCGGCCATCACGCGGTCGACCGCTTCATCAAGGAGTTCGTTCGTCAATTCCGTCGCGCCCTGGCGAGCGGTGAGCAGTGCTGCTTCGTTGATGACGTTCGCAAGGTCGGCACCGGTGTAACCCGGGGTCTTGCGTGCGAGCACCTCGAGGTCGACGTTCTTCGCGAGAGGCTTGCCCTTCGAGTGAACTTCGAGGATCTGCTTGCGGCCCTTCGAGTCAGGTGCATCCACCTGAATCTGGCGGTCGAAACGACCGGGACGCAGAAGTGCGGGGTCAAGAATGTCGGGACGGTTCGTCGCGGCGATCATGATGACGTTCGTCTTCGGGTCGAAACCGTCCATTTCGACGAGCAACTGGTTGAGCGTCTGCTCGCGCTCGTCGTGACCGCCACCCATCCCGGCGCCACGGTGGCGACCGACGGCGTCGATCTCGTCGATGAAGATGATCGCGGGAGCGTTCTGCTTCGCGACCTCGAACAGGTCACGAACGCGGCTGGCGCCGACACCGACAAACATTTCGACGAAGTCGGAACCGGAAATCGAATAGAAGGGAACGCCCGCTTCGCCGGCGACGGCACGAGCGAGAAGCGTCTTACCCGTTCCGGGAGGGCCGTAGAGCAGAACACCCTTGGGGATGCGCGCGCCGACCTTCTGGAACTTCTCTGGCTCTTGCAGGAATTCCTTGATTTCGTGAAGTTCCTCGACGGCCTCTTCTGCGCCGGCCACGTCGGCGAAGGTCACCTGAGGCGATTCCTTCGAGAACTGCTTGGCGCGGGACTTGCCGAACTGCATCGCACCGCGCGAGCCGCCGGCGGACGACATGATGAACCAGAACGCGAGACCGATGATGAGGAACGGGACGATGTATCCGAGGAGTGAGACGAACCAGGATTCCTTGGGGATCTCGTCGTTGAACGTTTCGGGGTTGGCCGCGTTGACCGCGTTGACGATTTCCGCACCGCGAGGAGCCGCGTAGTAGAACTGGACGTGGTCGCCGTAAGTCGCGTCCGCTTCGCTGAGAACGATGTCGACGCGCTGTTCGATGTCAACGATCGTGACCTCTTTGACCTTGTGGTCGTTGATGAACGCGAGGCCTTCCTTGGTCGAGACCGGCGTGTAGTTGACGGTCGTCAGGAATGAGAAACCAACCCAGACGATCAGCAAACCAGCAGCGATGTAGAGCCAGGGACCCTTCAGAAAGTTCTTCATGCGGTGACGTACTCCTCTAGAAAATCACGTTCTGCCAGCGTACCCGCCCGCGGGCACCCCGTCGCGGGCTATTCGCTGTCGGCGTAGACGTGGGGCGAGAGAACGGCGACATCACGAAGGTGACGGTAGTTCTCGGCGTAGTCGAGACCGAAGCCGACCACGAACTTGTTGGGGATGTCAAAACCGAGGTAGTCGGGGACGATGTCGGAGACCACCGCATCCGGCTTGCGCAGGGCCGTGAGGATCTTGACTGACTTTGCGCCGCGCGAGAGCAGGTTGTCACGGAGCCACGCGAGGGTCAGTCCGGTGTCGATGATGTCTTCGACGATGAGCACGTCACGGCCAGCGACATCGGTGTCAAGGTCCTTGAGGATGCGCACGACTCCGCTGGACTGTGTCGTGTTCCCGTAAGACGAGACCGCCATCCAGTCCATCGTCACGGGGATGTGCAACGCGCGGGCGAAGTCGGCCATGACCATGACGGCTCCCTTGAGCACACCGACGAGAAGCGGGACGGAACCGGCATAGTCGCGTTCGACCTCACGGGCCAGTTCGTCGAGGCGCGCGAGCAGCTGCTCCTCGGTGACGAGTACCTCGTCGAGTTGGTCCGCTACATCCGAATGCCGCATAACTACGCCTCACTACGTGGCCGGAAAATCAGCCGACCGTCTTGTCTGACCACACTACCGCCCGTCACATCAATCGGTTTCTGCCCGTGCCAGTCGGTCAGAAGCGCATCGATGGTGTCCGTTTGCACGTAACTCAGTGACGACAGGAAGGCTTCGGCGGCGGCAAGTCGAATGAGTCGCGTGCGAAGAGCGCGTGGTTTTGACGCGGTGCCGGCGACCTCCAGCGCCACCTCCCCATCCGTCGACAGGACAGTTCGCGCCATTCCCGCGGCGAGCAGGTCAAGTGCGTCGTCGTCGTCGCGCAGTAGTTCGGCCGTACGCGCAAGTGCATCGACGATGCCGGGACCGAGTTCGGTTTCGAGCGTCGGCAGGACAGTGTTGCGAATGCGAACACGCGTGAACGACGGGTCGTCGTTGTGCGGGTCGTCCCACGGTTCGATGCCTTCCGCCGCGCAGGCGGCGACGGTGGTATTGCGTGTGACGTCCAAGAGCGGCCGCCCGACGATTCCGTCGAACGACGGCATCCCGCGCACACTCCCCGGACCCGACCCGCGAGTCAGCCCCAACAGCACCGATTCCGCTTGATCGTTGCGCGTGTGCGCGGTCAGAATGACGGAAGCGCCAAGTTCGTTCGAGACATCCATCAGGCCCAAGTACCGCGCCTCGCGCGCGGCCGCCTCCGGTCCACCGTCCGTGCCGACCTCGACCCGGCGAACCACCACAGTGTCGAACCCGCGGTCGCGCAGCGCCGCAGCGGTTCGATCCGCGACCTCGGCACTTGCGGACTGCAGGCCGTGATCGATGATCGCGGCGGCCACGCGCACGCCGCTCTTGTCGGCAACAAACCGAGTGGCGGCAGCGAGCGCCATCGAATCTGCTCCGCCGCTCACGGCAACAAGCACGAGAGAATCTGACATAACTCTTTGCGCGTCGAAGAAGCGTTCGACCGCGTTTCGCACAGTGGCAACCGCGGGGCTCAACCGCCCACGTCCTTCGCCCTCAACCGTGCTCACTCGGTAAGGTTATCGAAAGAACTTAACGACCAGAGGAGTCACCATGGCCGGATACCCCGCCGTCATCGAAATCCCCAAGGGAAGCCGAAACAAGTACGAAGTCGACCACGAAACCGGTCGCGTCTTCCTCGACCGCGTCCTGTACACGGCATTCGTGTACCCGACCGACTACGGATTCTTCGAGAACACTCTCGGCCTCGACGGTGACCCGGTCGACGTTCTCGTTCTTCTTGACCACCCACTCTTCCCCGGCGTTGGCGTGAACGTTCGTCCCGTTGCCGTGTTCAACATGACGGACGACGGCGGAAGTGACGCCAAGGTCATCGCGGTTCAGACCAAAGACCCCCGCTGGTCGCACATCC
>JBJOQU010000071.1:0-4177 GCA_046049745.1 Actinomycetota bacterium
CGGTTCCACCGAGGGGCATGTCTGTCACCGCGCGAAGGTGTTGTTCAAACTGTCCCGTGACGCTGCCGTCCATCGTCACGTGCCCCGAATTGTGCGGCCGCATTGCGAGTTCGTTGATGAGGATGCGTTCGTCTGTCGTTTCAAACAATTCGATCGCGAGAACTCCCGTGACCCCGAGGCCATCTGCGACTGTGCGGCCAATTTCCGCGGCGAAGTCAATTAGTCGCTGGCTCGCTTTCGGTGCAGGCAAGATGACTTCAGCGCACACCCCGCCGGCCTGGGTGGTTTCTACGACGGGCCACGTCGCAATGTCGCCTGACGGACGACGAGCGACCAATTGCGCGAGTTCGCGCGCGTAATCAACGAGCTCCTCGACCAAGACCGGTCCCGCGGCCAACCACTCTGCTATTTCTGCAGGGTCAGTAATGACCGCGACACCTTTTCCGTCGTAGCCCCCGCGCGGGGTCTTTGCGACAACACGACCGCCGTTCGCGGCGAGGAATTCGGCAACGTCGTGCGCGGTCTCTGCTCGAGCCCATACCGGGACCGGCAGTCCGAGGTCACCAAGGACCTGGCGCATGTGCAGTTTGTCTTGTGCAGCCGCGAGCGCCGACGGCCCAGGGCGAACCGCCACGCCTGCCGCGAGGAGCGCTTCAAGAACGGGCGTCGGGACGTGTTCGTGGTCAAACGTGATGACATCAACGCCGCGCGCGAATTCCAGCACGGTGTCGATGTTGCGATAGTCGCCGACAGCAGTTGCCCGATCACGCGCAGAGGAACCTTCGGTCTCAGCAAGGACACGTAGTTGAATTCCCAACTCGACGGCCGGGCCGATCATCATTCGGGCAAGCTGTCCGCCACCGATGACTCCGACGACGGTCATGAAGCTCTCCTTGGGATGGCGGGAATGACTCCAGCCTATCGCCGCGTCATTCTGCGGGTCGAAGCCGAGAGATGTCTCCCGCGACAATCGGGTCCCCGGTGCCCAGAACCAACGAGCCGTCGGCGGCAATCCCAGCGAGAGTTCCCGTTCGATGAGTGCCGTCGGGGAAATCAATTCGAACGAGTTCGCCCTTAAGGCCGATGAATCCATTTATCCATGCCGTTAAGGCGTTTGAACCGATTTCCGCGCTCCGCAGACATAGGAGTTCCGACCAACCCTCGGCAAATGCGACGGGGTCAATCTCGATTCCTTCGATGGCGAGCGAGGTCGCCGTGGAGACGGGCAATTCATCAGTCCGATGGTTGATGTTGAGCCCAAGGCCGACGATTATCCGGCCAGCTGACGGCATCTCGGTCAGAATTCCCGCCACCTTGCTGTCCCCCAGATATACGTCGTTGGGCCACTTCAGCCACAGATCTGTTCGACCGGTCAACGCGCGAATCGATTCGATCGCGGCGGCGCCGGCGACGAGGGGCACCAACGTTGGGACTGCTACCGGGACACACACGGCGACGGAAATCGCCAGGCCTTTGCCCGGAACATCGATCCACTCACGACCGAGGCGCCCGCGGCCGTTCGTTTGATTGAACGTTGCGACCGAATCGCCGTGTTCACACGGACCATCACGAAGAATCGTGTTCGTCGACTCGGCCGAGTCAACCCATCGAACCGAAACCACTAAGCGTGTTCGTCCCAGCTCTGGATGCCCTGTTCAACAAGAGGTCGGCCCACCCGTGCTGATGCAGACCAGCGATCGCCTTCGGCTGCGCGATCAACCGAGCCACCTTCGCGAAGCATCCCCGCGACAACCGCCTTGGCCGCGGCGATGTCCTCTGCCGTTGGCTCACCACCGACAACCTCGATCAAGGCGAGCGGGTCGATCTCGGGGGTTTCGTCGACCATTAGAGCGGGATGTTTCCGTGCTTCTTCGCGGGAAGGCTGGCGCGTTTCGTCTTGAGGGCCCGCAAGGCACGAATAATCGCCGAACGCGTCATGTGCGGGTAAATGACGTTGTCGATTTCGCCTCGCTCGGCAGCGAGGAATGGACTAGCCACGTTGTAGGTGTACTCGTTCGCAAGCTTCGAGCGAACCGCATCGATGTCCTCGCCCTTTTCGGCGGCTTCCTTCAATTCGTTGCGGTACAGAATGTTGACGGCACCCTGACCACCCATCACGGCGATTTCCGCGGTCGGCCACGCCATGTTGATGTCAGCACCCAGGTGCTTGGACCCCATGACGATGTAGGCACCGCCATAGGCCTTGCGCGTGATGACGGTGATGAGCGGGACGGTCGCTTCGGCATAGGCGTAGAGCAACTTTGCACCGCGGCGGATCACGCCCTGCCACTCTTGATCCGTTCCGGGCAAGTACCCAGGAACATCGACGAGCGTGATGATGGGCAACCCGAACGCGTCGCAGAAACGAACGAAGCGCGCGGCCTTCTCGCCGGCTTCAATGTTCAGCGTTCCCGCCATCTCCTTGGGTTGGTTGGCAATCACACCGACCGGCTTGCCCTCAACGCGAGCGAAACCGATCACGATGTTGGGCGCAAACAGCGGCTGAACTTCGAGGAACGAGTCCTCGTCGATCACGTGGCTAATGACATCGAGCATGTCGTACGGCTGGTTCGCGCTGTCGGGGATGATCGTGTCGAGTGCCTTGTCTCGCTCGCTGATCCCCTCTTCGACAATCGCCGCATACTCCGGGTGCTCGGCAAGGTTGTTCTGGGGCAAATACGCCATCATCGCGCGGACGTAGTCGAACGCGTCGGGCTCATCGCTCGCCAAGTAGTGGGAAACGCCGGTGTCTTGCGAGTGCTTGCGCGCGCCACCGAGGTCTTCCATCTCGACGTCTTCACCAGTGACGGCCTTGATGACGTCAGGACCGGTGACGAACATTTGGCTCGTTTTGTCGACCATGACGACGAAGTCTGTCAGCGCGGGCGAATACACCGCGCCACCGGCGGCTGGTCCACAAATAATCGAAATCTGCGGGATGACACCCGAGGATGCGGTGTTCAGTCGGAAGATTTCTCCGTACTTCCCGAGAGCAGTGACACCCTCCTGGATGCGCGCTCCGCCCGAGTCGAGGATTCCAATGAGCGGAACGCCGGCCTTGAGGGCGTATTCCTGAAGCTTGACAATTTTGGCTCCGGCGGCTTCACCAAGAGACCCACCGAAGACCGAGAAGTCCTGGCTGAAAATTGCGACCTGACGGCCGTGAATCGTTCCGACTCCGATGATGACCGAGTCGCGATCGGGGCGGTTGGCGCCTCCGACGTCAGAGCGCGACTTACGAAACTTGTCGATCTCGGTCAATGCAGTACCCGGGTCGATCAGCATCTGAATGCGGTCCATCGCCGCGTTCTTGCCCTTGGGCTTCTGCTTCTCGGCGGCAACCTTCTGCGCCTTCTTGAGGTTGTCGAGTCGCACGGCAAAGTCTGCGAGACGACCAGCAGTGGTCGACATGTCGGGGGTAGAGAAGTCTTCGGTCACACGCTCACAATACCGAGCAACGCCCCGCTCGGCACCTATTGCGGTGCGTCACCCTCGCGCACGAGAGTCGCTACCGCTTCGACGTGATGCGTGTGCGGGAACATATCGAGCGCCGTAATCGCAGACAGGCGATAGCCGGCTGCCGTCGCAAACGCAACGTCGCGAGCGAGCGCAACCGGGTCGCATGCGACATAGATGAGTTGAGCTGGCGCCAAACGAGTGAGCAACGCCATGACATCACGACCGGCACCTGTGCGCGGCGGATCAAGAACAACCGTTGCGGCTTCGAGTCGGGTTCGCTCGACGGGAGTCGCACGACGATCAAGCGCGGACAACCATCGGTCAACCTTCGCCGTCTCTGCCATCGCCCCGACCCACTCGGCCAAGTTTTCACCAGCGTGTTCCGTCGCGCGTTCGTTCGCCTCAACAGACGTCACACGAGTCGACAAGCCGCCCACGTCAGCGAGCGCCGCCGCGAAAAGCCCGACCCCGCCATACAGGTCAAGGTTGTACGCGGTTGCATCAAAGCGGTCGGGGTCGATCGCGGATCGAACTGCATTCGTCAATGCGACGGGAGCGCCGTGATGCACCTGCCAGAAACCGTTATCGTCGACTCGGAATTCACGATCGCCAACCTTTTCACGGATGACCGTCGGCTTTTGGTGGCCCACGATCAGGCGCGGGTCACCGATGGACGGCGACAGGACGTCGACCGATCCGACATTTCCGTACTCCTCGG
>JBJOQU010000072.1:0-7446 GCA_046049745.1 Actinomycetota bacterium
TTCTGCTTGCCCTCGCCATCGTGATTCAACTGATCTCTCTAGGTTTCGCCCCGCTCATCGTCGTTCAGCCTCTTGGCGTCGTCGCAATGGTCATGACCAACATGATCAATTCGCGCGTGAATGGAATCCCGTCCGACAGTCGCGTCCGTCGGTCTATCATTCTCGCGGTCCTCGGTGTCGGGATTTTCGTCGCGTTTTCCGCTGTGTACGCAGTCGAGCACGCTTTCTCCGACACGCAGCTTATTCTCATCGTCGGGTTGCTTGGGGGAGTCATCGTCGTTGCGGTGGCCGCATTCCTCGTATTCCGCCAGCGACTTCGGGCGATGTTTTACATTGTCGCTGCCGGCACTCTGTACGGTTTCGTGGTGACCATCACCAAGGTCCTTATCAATCGTTGGCGTACGGATCAGATCGACCCGCTCATGATTGTGTGCTTCGTCGGGCTTGTTATTGCTGCCGTTCTTGGTGGGTATTTCGTTCAGACTGCGTATTCAGTCGGATCGCCTGATCTCGTCATCGCCGGCCTCACCGTAATCGACCCGCTCGTTGCCATCGCCATAGCCATCACGGTGTTGGGCGAGGCCGATAACTTCCCGCCGTTCGCGCTCGTCGGAATCGCGCTTGGTGGCGTTCTGTCCATCGTTGGTGTGGTGTTGCTCGCTCGACACCACCCACAGACTCTGCATTAGGCCCGTGGTGTCGACACACGAGATGACCGTTCTCATCGGTGCGGATACGTTCCCACCGGACGTCAACGGTGCGGCGAAGTTCACTGTCCGCCTTGCGGTTGGTCTTGCCTCGCGCGGGCACCGAGTTGTTGTCGTTGCGCCGTCACCGGACACCGAATTTGGGCTTCGACACGAAGTCCATGAGGGCGTCGAACTCGAGGTTTATCGCCTTCGTTCTTGGAAGTGGTTCAATCACCCGTGGCTTCGATTCGCGTTGCCGTGGGAAGTCCAGCGCGATACCGCCGCGATTCTGGACACCGTCAAACCCGACGTCGTGCACTCGCAGTCGCACCTCAACGTGGGATGGGGGCTTGTGCGCATGGCCCACAAACGCAAGATTCGTATCGTCACGACCAACCATTTCATGCCAGAAAACGCGGCTCAGTTCGTGCCGCTGCCACAATTCGTCCTGGACTGGATTGTGCGTGTGCTGTGGAAGGTTGCGGGAAAGACGTACCGTCTGACCGACGCCATCACGACTCCGACGCGTAAGGCGGCGGATTATCTCGAGAAGGCGACGGGTAGCGAGGGAGTCCACGCCATTTCTTGCGGGCTGAATGTCTCGAACTATCGCCCGGTGAAGGGGAAGCGCACCGACCCTTATGCACTCTTCCTTGGTCGCGTCGAGCAAGAGAAGCACATTGAAGAACTTCTCTACGCGACAACGCGCTTTGCGCCTTCAGAACTTCGTGTTGTCATCGCCGGGGCGGGGGACGACAAGGAGCGCCTCGAGAAGCTCGCACGCGACCTGAAAATCAGCGATCGTGTCGAATTCCGCGGGCTCGTCGACGACGCTGCATTGGTGACCTTGCTCAGCGAGGCTGCGGTTTTCGTGATGCCGTCAACAGCCGAGCTGCAGTCGATTGCGACCATGGAGGCGATGGCGAGTGGCCTGCCCGTCGTCGCGGCCAACGCGATGGCACTTCCGCATCTCGTTCACGACGGCGAGAACGGATTCCTGTACGAGCCGCGCGACATTGAAGGACTTGCTCGAGCGATTCGAACTGTGTTGAACAGCAGCGATGAGCAGTACCGCGCGTTCCAGGAAGAGTCGTTGGTCATCGTCGCGGATCACGACATCGCGACCACTCTCGACCGTTTCGAAGACATCTATCGCGGCTAGATAAAGCGTAGGACATATGTCTTTCGCAGTACTCGGCATCAGAGGTCCAGATGTCTCCAGACAATTCGATCTATCCATCGAGGATAAACCCTGTCGTATCGGTAGTCTGGGAGCGCTGGGGGCGTTAGCTCAGCCGGTTAGAGCAGCGGACTCATAATCCGTCGGTCGCGGGTTCAAGTCCCGC
This sequence comes from Actinomycetota bacterium, assembly GCA_046049745.1. GTDB lineage: Bacteria > Actinomycetota > Actinomycetes > Actinomycetales > Microbacteriaceae > MWH-TA3. Next base: position 2,036 of record JBJOQU010000072.1, read on the forward strand.
ACGCCCTACGAAATTTGTAATCGACGAGCGCACATAGTGCATCGCCCACCCCAACAGGAACGGATTGCCATGGATTCCCAACAAGTTATTGATCTCGGGTTGATTTTTCCCCGTCTGATGCTCAACCTCGTCGCGATCAGCATTTTGTTGATGGGCCTGTATTTCCGCAATTACCGCAGGCCAGACCTCGTCGCCGTGTATCTCGCGTGCAACGTGGGATTGTTTACCGTTCTGACATCCCTGTCGTTCAGTCCGGTTTCATCCGCTGTTGGTTTCGCTTTGTTCGGTGTTTTGTCCATCATTCGTTTGCGTAGCTTTGAGTTCCTTCCCACGCAAATCGCCTATTTCTTCGTTTCGCTGTCGATTGCGTTGATTTGTGCAACGGATCTCGCCGGACTCGTCCTGCCGAGTGTGCTTGTTGCCGTGTTGTTGTTGGCAATGGCAATTGTGGACAGCGCGAAATTCCGTTCGGTCACTGTGAACTCGGTGATTGTGCTCGACACTGCGATTCCCGACGCGGCGGCGCTCAAGGCTCACTTGACGGACATGTTGGGTGGCGAAATCATCAGTATGAACATCACAGGCGTCAACATGCTCCAGGAGACGACCACCGTCGAGGTTACTTACCGCCGACCCCGCGGCTAAGGTAATCGTCTGTGGATTCCGTCGCATCTCTTCCGTCGGTTGGTCTGGCAGAACTCGATGAATCGTGGAGTCTGACCAGACGGTATGACACCAAGTTCATCGTTGAACAAAGCGAGCTCGACAAATTCTTCGAAGCCACAACTACGGAATTTGCGGCACTTGAGATTGACGGTTTGCGCATGTTCAGTTATCGAACGGTGTACTTCGACACTCCTGATCTGCTCCTCTATCGAGATCACGCACAGCGTCGGCGCCGTCGCGTGAAGGTTCGCACACGCCTGTACCGCGATTCAGGGCGGACGCGCCTTGAAGTGAAGGCGAAAATGGGTAACGGACAAACTCAGAAGGCTCTGTTCGAGGATCGTGCCGAGTTTGGACTGGAAGAGATTTCATTAATTGACACAACGATTGCAGACATGTATCCGACGTCTCGCTATTCAGGCCTCGGGTCCCGCTTGTCAAGGTCAGCTGTCACGGAATTCAATCGCACAACACTCATTAGTCGCACCAGCGCCGAGCGGATTACGTGTGACACTGATATGTTTCTTGAATCGAACGGCTCTCGCTTTCGGCTGAAACCAGGGTTAGTTCTCGTCGAAGTGAAATCGCCACAACGCATTTCCGAAACAGTTCGTCAATTGCGCCATTTGGGTTGGCACTCGACGTCGTTCAGTAAATATGGTGCGGCCATTGAATCGACCCACGACATCCGACCCAGAATTCACAGTGCTGAATCTCTGGCGCGCAAACTTCAGCGAATGAACTAGCCGGCCTTGACGTTCACCGTGATGGTGACTGTCGTGGTTCCAAAGGAATTAGTCATCACGACGGAAGGTCTGAATGTTGCCACGCGCGACGAGTTCACTGTCAGCACGCCGGACGACGAAATCGTGACGCCGGTCATGGCCGTTGTGAGTCGATAGGTGGGCGCATTCCGCGCGGACAGTGTCATCGTGCATGCACGTCCCCTGATGCAATTTTTGGTTGTGCTGCTAGTAAGGATCGGTTTGACCCCGTAGTTGGCGAGGTTCTTGGTCGGTGTGGTCAGCCCAAAGCCGCCGGTCAGATCCGGCAGGCGTCCGTAGGAGGTCTGGGTCGTGATGACAGGCACTTGCACCGAGTCAACTTCTGGATATGTCGAACCGTTGCGGTAACCGATTTTGACGGTCGCCCCGACGGCGCAGTTCACGCCAAATCCCAAGTGCAAATTACCCGTGCCGCTTTGCTGAACGACCAAGCGTCCCTTCGCGGCAATTCTCGTCCCAGCAGGGAAGGTATACACGTGTCCGACCGCGGTTGAGTTGAGAGCTTTGTCCGAGAGCAGCCAGCCGGAAATGTCTATAGTCCGGGTGCTACGGTTCCCAATCTCGATCCAATCGTTGCCGTGGCAGTCAACCTCATTGATGACGATCGTTGTCGAGACGGCGTGAGCTGTGTTGGCGCCCGCGAGTGATGACGCCACAAGCGACGCGGTCACAAGCAGTCGCATGACTAAGCGCTTCACGGGTGTCTCCATCGAATGTCGTTACGGTCAAGACTAGACCGATAGTCGAAACGGCGTTCTGTGTCCGCTACGAGGGCGACTCGACGCCAAGTTCTCGATCGATTGCGCGCGCTGACCACATTTCGACGTGGTGGTGCATTTCTGGAATGAGCGGTTCGTGCTCGGGCTTCATGAGGACACTGCGCATGATTCGGGCGCTGGGGCCATCTTCGCGCATGCGGATGCCACGGTTCGCAAGTTGAGCGCTATTGACAACGTACGTCGCGAGGTGGGTTTGTTGTGGTCTGTCGGTGTCCGCTGCCATTTCGAAAATAGCGTGGGAGACGCGGTCCAGTTCACCCATTGAGTGGACCTTGGGCAAGTACGCAAAAATGTCCAGTTCGGGGTTCTGATAAGGCTGCAAGATCTCGGATTCTGACACGAGGCCGTGCCACAACTTTGCCGCGCGTCGTCCCGGCGCGATGATTTCACCCAACCCCGACCGGGTCAAGGGGAACACCTTCAGCGTCGCCCACAGGGCGGCGGCAGACGCGCCTGCACGTGAACACTCGAGTTGGATTTCGCCAAAGTGTCGATCCGTACTTGCGAAGTACGTGTAGGGCGAATCGTGTTTGTAGTACTCGATGATGGACTGGTCGTTGAACAGGACTGCACCGCAACCGTACGGCTGCAGTCCGTGTTTGTGGGGATCGACGACGATCGAGTCGCTCAGCGGAATCGCGGCATAGTGACGAGCGGTTTCCGGGTCGAGTTCGTCAGGAATGAGTGCAAAAAAGCCGCCGTACGCCGTGTCAACGTGCACACGTGCGTCGTACTGGCGCGCGAGAGGGATGATATCGGCGAGTGGGTCCACAGCGCCTAGACCGGTCGTGCCGAGAGTAACAACGATTGTTCCGATCCGACCGGTCTTGAGCACTGTCTCAAGTGCACTGAGGTCCATGCGTCCACGCTCGTCGGTAGGGATGGAGATTGTCGGAATACCGAGGACCTCGCCCATGCGTGAATGCGTGTAGTGCGAGTCCTTGCTGTGTGCGATTGATTTGTTCGGACGGATTTCCCGTCCAACCCACAAGGCCTCGAGGTTGGCGGTCGTTCCACTCCATGTGAGGTGCCCGAGGTATTCCTCGTTGTACCCAAACATCTCGACAAGCTGCTCCAGGACTTCGCGTTCCATGAGCGTTGTCGCTTTTCCGCCGTCAATTGAATGATTGTTGGGGTTGAGGAGCATGGTGGCGGTGTACGCCGCGACGGCAACTGGGTGCGGCGGCTTGAGCATCTGACCCGCGTATTGCGGGTGAAAGAAGGGAAAATTGTCGTCGAGACGCTCTGCGAGTTCGGCGAAGACGGATTGAACCTTGTCGGGATCAACGTGCTGCGACGGGTGCACGTCCCACGCTCCGTAGGTGGCCTTGATTGCGTCGATTTGTTCGACCACACCGGGGATGAGCTCTGCGGCGCTCATTGCGCGTTTCTGCGCCATTGGCACTCCTTTGTACTCGCTTGATTCTATTCGGTTCGTGCCCGAACGAACGCTCTAGGCGTGAGCGGTGAGGATATCGGCCGTTGACACGACTGACGCGAATTCGCCATTGAGATTGGCCGCCGTGACGCGCGCAATGAGTTCGGCGGGAATCATCGACCCGTCGAGTGCCGGGTGGTCAAACGTCCTCGTCGCATCAAAAGCGAACTCGACGTCGTAACCGAGGTTTCCCGCCATGCGCGCCGTCGTTTCGCAACAGAAATTCGTCGTGATTCCGCAAATGACGAGCGAGGAATAACCCTTGGCCTTCAGCCACGCGTCAAGGTTAGGCTCTCCATAGAAGGCTGAGTTGACTGTTTTCGTTACCAGCAGGTCGTGCGGACCGTCAATCCCCGGTTGCAGGTCGTTTCCGACCTGTCCTGGGTGAAGTGGCGAGGTCGCGGACAATGAGTTGTGCTGGACAAGGACAATCGGCCAACCCTTGGCTCGCCAGTATTCGAGTAGGGCACGGATGTTGTCCTCACACTCAGGATTGTGGCTCGAACCCCAGTAGGGATCGGTGAAGCCTTTCTGAACGTCGATAACGACGAGTACTGCGGGGGAGCTCATGGCTTCACACTACACAGCAAAACAGGTCGAAAGTCCCTTCCCGCGGCGGTATTCGTGTTCGTACTCTAGAGAGGAATTCACGAATGTGACTTCGATCGCCTGCCCTTCGGGGCATGGCTTTGTCCCGCGGCGATGCCGTCACCACGGTGGGTGTGGTGCCGGCTTTCGGACCTAGGTCTCGCCGCGGGACACTTTTCGTTGTGCCCAATAGACTTGGGCGACGATGCACATCCTCATCTTTTGCGAGCAACACCCGCACACTCTGGGCGGTGCTCAGACGTCGATTTTGTTGCAAGCAAAGTTCCTTGAACGCGCTGGACACACGGTCACTTTCGTCTCTCCCGCACTTCGCGCTGGGCCCGTTGACGACCCACGGTATATCGACCTTCCGTCGTGGTCGATCCCGACAGTCGCGCAATACACGTGGTTGTGGCCGTCGCAAAGGCACTTGCGCATCGTCGAGCAGAGGCTCGAAGCACTTCCGGAAGTTGACATCGTCCACGTTCAATCAGACTTTTGGGGAGCCGCATTCGGATATCGATTCGCCCACGACCACGGAATTCCGCTCGTTCACACGATGCACAACCGACTCGATGTTGGTGTTGATCGCTCGTTCCCGTTCCCTGGGCTGTTGTACGCCATGTTGGGTCAGTGGCAGAAGTGGTCGCTCGGTGGGCGGTACATTAGGCGACCACGAAACGCTTTTGATTTTCTCGCGCAATTCGCCATATACGCTGACGCGATCGTCGCGCCGTCTCGTCATTTTGCTGAACTGTTGACGTCGCACGGGATCGTCACCAAGAACGGTCGCGCGCTGGACGTTGTGCCAACGGGTGTCGATGACGATTCACTCGATGGACTGTCGGGTGACTCCACCTCATCAGACGTCCTCACGGTCGCGTGGGTGGGGCGATTCTCGCCGGAAAAGCGCCTTCTGGAATTCTGCAAGGCGCTGTCGTTAGTGACCCAACCAATGTCCGTCACGATTGTTGGGGACGGCTCCCTTCGAAGTGCAGCCGAAGCGATTGCCCCGGACTTTGTCCGATTCGTTGGCGGATTGCCGTATCGCGACACCTTGCAGGTCATCGCGAATGCGGACGTCCTCGTTCAGTCGTCGAACGGATTCGAAACACAGGGGATGACTGTCACCGAAGCACTCGCGCTGGGGACCCA
>JBJOQU010000073.1:0-4460 GCA_046049745.1 Actinomycetota bacterium
TCGTTCGTGGTTCTGGAGTGCAGCGACTTTCCTGCTCGCGGTCGCAGTAGCTTGGCCATTTGCCGAGATGAGCCACTCCGGCGGTACGGCCAACCACGGAATAGCGGTCAGCGCGCTCGTCCTCCACCTCATTTTCGTTTCCTTGTGGACGGGTGGGCTAGTCGCGACGGTTGTCGCAATGGGCGCAGGGGCGGATCGTTCGAGCCTCCTGCGCAGATACTCGTCGATTGCGCTTCTGTCGATCAGTATCGTGGCCATCACCGGAGTGGCAAGTGCAGTCGTCCGAATCGGCACCTGGGACAAACTCGTGTCCGCTTACGGAATCATCGTCCTCCTCAAATTCGTCGTCACGGTCGTTCTGGCGCTGTTGGGTGTTCGTTGGCGCCGCTCGATTGTGCCTCGCCTCGAAACCGCACGCGGCGTTGCGTCATTTGCCATCTTCGAAGCCGCCTTGCTTCTCTTCGTGGTTGGGCTGGCAACGGGACTTGGCCGAACCGCAACCCCCGTGTCGACTGAACTCACCGGTACGCTCACGCCCGCCGAAATCCTGACCGGCCGCGCAGTCCCCGAGCCGTGGACGTGGGAGACCGCGTTCACCGAATGGCGCGTCGATCTCATTTGGGGACTCTTCGCGGTGTTCACCACGGTGTTTTACCTCTGGGGTGCAATCAGGCTTCGTCGTCGTGGTGACGCATGGCCCGTGTCTCGGTCGATTCACTGGTTGTGGGCGATGGCTGTCCTCATCTATTCCACCAGCGGCGGGGTTGCCGTTTACGGCGAATACCTGTTCAGCGCCCACATGATTGAACACATGCTGCTCACGATGCTCGTGCCCGTCGGGATCGTCTTGTCAGCACCGGTCACACTCGTCGCCCGCGCGATCGAGGGTCGAAAAGACGGATCGCGTGGGATGCGGGAATGGTTCCTCGGAATCGTTCATTCCAAGTGGGTGGGACTAGTTGGCCACCCTCTGATTTCGACTGTCGTCTTCGCGCTGTCGCTCATGGTGTTCTACTACTCACCCCTGTTGTCGTGGGCAACGACAACCCACCTCGGGCACCAATGGATGGTGCTGCACTTCCTCACGTCCGGTTACCTGTTCGTTCAGGCGCTAATCGGGGTCGACCCCAGCCCGCACCGCACCGCCTACCCCATACGCCTCATCCTGCTCATGGCAACAATGGGCTTCCACGCCTTCTTCGGCCTGTCGCTCATGACCGGCACCGGGCTTTTGTTACCCGAATGGTTCGGCGCGATGGGTCGCACCTGGGGTGATTCTCCCATCGTTGACCAACAGATTGGTGGCGGAATTGCGTGGGGCATCGGAGAACTGCCCACCCTGATCTTGTCCGGGTTGGTCATCCTCTCGTGGATTCGGTCGGACGAACGAGATGCGAAGAGACTCGACCGTCAGGCAACCCGTGACGGGGATGCCGAACTCGAGGCCTACAACGCGATGTTGGGAAAGATTTCCAACCGCGACTAGCGTTCGACCGTGTTGTCGAAAACGAGCCGAGGCTTCACACCGTCGGTGAACTGAAGAGTCGCGGAAATGGTGAAAGAAATCACTTCCGAATACTTTTCCGTCTTCTCTGTCGCAAAGTCGATAAGAGAAACCTTCAACCGTACTTTTCCGTCACCGGAAACGTGCCAGTGGTCATCCTTTTCGTCGATGGTCACTGTGGGGTAGGTGTCCATCATCCACGTCGGTCCGTCGGCTATCGCCATCGCGGTGAACCCTGCGAACGGACACTTCTGTGGAACGAGCGTCTTTTGCGCAGCACAGTCATCAAGGTAATCGCGCACGGTGGCGTCGATGTCCTGGTGTAGCGCTGTAGACGGACTGAACTTCACCGACGCGAAATACACGGCGGCTGGATCCGTTGCGGCAACGGCTGCGGGCTCGGAATCGAACCACGAGGACCCGGAAGCAACCTGCGCCATCACCGGTACATAGGTCGCCCCCATTTCGCCAGGGAGGGAACCGTTGACGGCGAAGGGCCCAATCGGCTTCGAATCCAGACCGATGGTCGCAATTGGAGGGACAGTGAATTTCCACTCAGAGAGGGGAGACCACGAGGGATCTTTGCGCATCCCAAACGTCGTTGCCCGGGTCGTACCCCCGAGTTCATAGGCGACGAGAACGACGGACGAGTCTCCGTTGTGTGTCACCTTTGTGACCCGAATTGACTGCGGGCGATCGGCGGGATCTGCGGGGACACGGATGTCATAAAGCAGGGAAGCTGAGTCGCCCCAGACCAACGCGTCGACATCAGCCTGGCGCCCATCCTCAAGAGCGGACAGGTAACGCATGACCGTGGCTTCCGGAGAGTAAACAGTGGAATTCAGGATCCCGATGACGCCGAGGAAAACCCCGAGGCCAATTGCCCCCAGGATCCGCGCATCGCGAAACATTCGCCACATGGGTATCAGCCTACGGTCGGCGGGGGTGCCGACAGGTACTCTGGAAAACCCGACCGAGAGCAGAACGATGGCCATAGACCTCACGCCTGAACAGGCGCACGTCATGGACGTCATCGACTCGACTCGCGAACATGTTTTCGTCACCGGCCGTGCAGGGACTGGAAAATCCACCCTTCTGCAAGAGTTTGTGCGACGAACCGAGAAGGCGCTCGTCATTGCGGCTCCGACGGGTGTCGCGGCGCTCGCCGTCGGCGGACAGACCATTCACTCGCTTTTCCGACTGCCTATCGGTCTGGTGACCCCGAACACCAAGATGTACCCGCTAACCGACGATGCGCGGACTCTGATGCGTAAGATCGACACGCTCGTCATCGACGAGGTGTCAATGGTTCGCTGTGACTTGCTTGACGCGATTGACCGCCGACTTCGTGCGACACGAGGACGCCGGGGTGAGCCGTTCGGTGGGGTTCAGGTCGTCATGTTCGGTGACCCTTACCAACTTCCGCCCGTGCTCAAAGAAGGCGTCGAGAAGCAATACCTCGTCGACAACTATCCGTCACCGTGGTTCTTTGACTCCAAGGTTTTCCAGGAAGCACAGCCTCGCGTCGTCGAATTGACGGATGTCTTGCGCCAATCGGAGGACGACTTCCGTGATGTGCTCGACCGAATGCGCATGGGCCAGATGACGTCTGACGATGGTGCGATGCTCAACCAGGTGGGGGCACGCCGTCCTCTGCCCGAAGGCGTCATCACCCTCGCGGCGACGAATCACACGGCGAACACCATCAACGCGCGCGCGCTCGCCGAGCTCCCGGGCAAGGTCAAGATCGCCAAGGCCCACGTTGACGGCGAATTCGGGGGGCAATTACCTGCGGAAGAGGAACTGGAACTCAAGCCAGGCGCGCGCGTGATGTTTCTGCGCAACGATTCGCTGATGGATGGTGGCCGCTGGGTCAACGGAACCCTGGGAACCGTCGTCAAGGTGGACGGGGTTGTCCACGTTGCCACAGACGAGATGCCGGACGAGCCGGTCGAGGTCAAACCCGTGGTGTGGGAAAAGATCCAGTACACGTATGACCCCGACAAGAACGTGGTCGAAGCCGACATTCAAGCAACGTTCGAACAGTTCCCGCTCCGCCTTGCGTGGGCGGTCACGATTCACAAGTCGCAGGGACAGACACTGGACAGCGCGATTCTGGACTTTGGCCGAGGCGCGTTTGCCGATGGGCAGGCGTACGTCGCGTTTTCACGAATTCGTACGCTTGATGGGGTCTATTTGTCCCGTGAACTCAAGCCATCGGACATTCGAGTCGACTCTCGGGTCGTGTCCTTCATGAAAACGGCGAAGGACAACGACCGTCTGATCGATTAGGCCTTGCGGCGGCGGCGCACAACGAGTGCAGCACCAGCGGCACCGATAAGCCCACCGGTCAGGGCGATCCCCGTTGCATCAACACCAGTAGAGGCGAGGCTGCTGACCGCAGGGATGCCATCATCCCAAGCGCCCGCGTCGAGCAGCGATCCGCGAGGCTCTCCGCGCTGGTCTGTGGTCAGATCGTATTCCAACGCGAATTCCGCATCCGACGCAGTCACAGCATTGAGAGCAATACTGGTTTCGCCTAACGCAAATGTGTCCGTGTAGCCACCGTTGTTCGACGGCTCTGCGTCTATCTCTAGATCTGCTTCGTCCACCTCGGTGCGCGACGAGTCATCGCTGAGGTACTGCGCGTCGTCCGCGGTGGAGAAGTTTCCACCCTGATCGATAAGCGTTCCGTCCGCATCCTCGTCAACGCCCAATTCATCGCTTTGCGTCACAAAAATGTTGCCGAGAAGGGCCACTTCCGACAGGTCCGAAATGCGAACGTTGGGGTTCTGGAGCTCTGAAAAGTTTCCAACAAACGTGTTGAACGCAACGACGCCGTTACTTCCACCCATGAACTCGACCGCCGCGTACTGGTATTCGTTGCTGAAGAACGTGTTATTGGTGACATCGACCGTCGACTCGACGGCTGTGATGATTCCCGATTCCGTTGAGA
>JBJOQU010000074.1:0-3722 GCA_046049745.1 Actinomycetota bacterium
TATCCGGACACAAGATGATCCTCGTCGTCTGCGACAACGAGGGCTATGCGGTCATCGAGCGGCTCCAGGTGAACCAGGGCGGGGCGTCGTACAACAATATGCTCGCCGATTCGAACGGAACGGGCATCGACGCTCGCGTCAACTTCGCGGCTCACGCAGCGTCGATGGGGGCTGACACCTATGAAGTCCACAGCCTCGCGGAGTTCGCGGATGCACTCTCGTCTGCTCGTAAGGCGGACAAGACGGCGGTCATCGTGACAAAGGTTCGCGCCAACGACTTCACTGAGGGTGGCGCGTTCTGGCAGGTCGGTGTTCCCGAGGTTTCAGACCGTCCGAGCGTCAGTGCAGCACGCACGAAGATGGACGACGGACTGCGCGCACAGCGTCCCGGAATCTAGCAATTCGCACTCTCACAGTCGCACAATTTCCCCCTCGGAACTCGTGCGAATGTGGCAGTCTGTCCACATGACAAACAACACGTCGCTGACGACCTGCCTGTGGTTTAATCACAACGGGCGTGAAGCCGCTGAATTCTACGTAGCCAATTTCCCCGACAGTCGAATGATCAGCAACTGGGTGACTCCGGTTGAGACACCAGGAAATCTGCCTCACACCGAGGTCACTGTGGACTTCGAGATCTTCGGACAGAAGTTCATCGCGCTCAACGGTGGCCCGCAGTTTCCGCACACGCAAGCCACGTCGTTCGTGATTCCGTGTGTCGATCAATCCGAAGTAGACCACTACTGGAATCTTTTGACTGCCGACGGTGGCGAAGAAAGCCAGTGCGGTTGGCTCAAGGACAAATTCGGTGTCTCGTGGCAGGTTGTCCCGAACGGAATGGGCGCGTATCTTGGTGGCCCCGATGCAGAAGGTCGGGCACGTGCAACGGCAGCGATGCTCGAGATGACGAAGCTCGATTTGGTCGCCATGAAGGCCGCCTACGAAGGCGACGTTTAGCACTAAACAAAAAACCTCGCCCAACGCGATATTGGACGAGGTTTCGCGCGCCCGGAGGGATTCGAACCCCCAACCTTCTGATCCGTAGTCAGATGCTCTATCCGTTGAGCTACGGGCGCACGTTGCCGAGGCAACCTGACGATTCTAACAGGTCGGTCGTGCTCGCCCAAACCGAGCCAGTTGATAGCCTCTCCTCATGGCAGTCACTTACGAAACCATTGCGATTCCGTCGGGAAATCATGCGTCCATCGCAATCCCCGAGGAAATTCTTGTCGAGTTGGGAACGAACCGGCGTGCTCCGCTTCGGGTTACCGTGAACGGCCACACCTACCAATCCACCGCCACAGGCGTTGCCGGTGAGTGCAGGGTCGTGTTCCCCAGCGCAGACCGTGTGGCCGCCAGAGTGAAAGGCGGAGACGCCATCACCGTCACTCTCGAATTGGACTCTGGTCACCGCGAGGTGGTGCTTCACCCAGACCTCGACAGCGCGCTGACTTCCACCGGACTTCGTGAATTCTTCGAGTCGCTGGCGTATTCACACCGCAAAGAGTTCGCACGCACGGTGGCCGAAGCAAAGGCGGACGAGACGCGCACGAGACGCATCACAGCGACGGTCGACAAGGTTCGCGAACGACGCGATTCAGCAAAGTAATACCCACGAAGGGAAACGACAATGGGCGCATCACAGAAGATTTCATCGGGCGGACCGTGGGAAGCATCGATCGGCTATTCGCGCGCGACCGTTGCTGGACCGCACGTCTTCGTGTCCGGTTCCACCGCGACCGTCGATGGTGAACTGCAACACGAAGGTGACGCCTACGGGCAAACCAAGGTTGCGCTTGAGGTCATCGCGACCGCGCTGGCACAGGCTGGCCACACACTAGGCGATGTGGTTCGCACCCGAATGTACCTCGCCAACGCTTCGGACATGGACGCAGTCGGTCGCGCGCACGGGGAGTTGTTTGGCGACATTCGTCCGGCGGCGACAATGATCGCGGGGATCCAGTTCATCAATCCCGACATGCTCGTCGAAATCGAAGTCGATTCGTACAAAGCGTAAGCCGCCCGAACCTTGCGGTCCGAGCGGCTTACGTTAGTTGCTGAGTGCTTAGGCCTTGCGGCGGCGGGTAACGGCTACTGCCGCTCCACCAACTGCGAGGACCGCGAAGCCGCCCATGGCGATCGTGCCTGCATCAACACCGGTTGATGCGAGCTGCGAAATGGGCAGGTCGATCGACAGTGCTGAGGCCTGGCACATCTGGTCGGCGTTGGTTCCAGGAATCTCGCTGGTTTCCTTGCTTCCGAGATCGTTTCCGCTGCTCGGACGCGTGATGCTGGTTCCTTCGACTATTCCATCAGCGATCGATCCAGCCGGAGGGCTGTCGACCACGGTGGTCTCGCAGTAGTTGTCAGCGTCAAGCGCGAAGCAGAGCTCAGGGTCTTCCGCGACGAACGTAACTGTTGCGGTGATTTCATCTGCCAGTGCGTCGGAGACGTCACCAGCGTCGATACGAATCGACGGCTGGGTTCCGGTCTCATCCGATGTCAGTCCGGCCAAATCGATGAGCCCGCTTGCGTTGGGAATGAGGTCGGTGTATCCGTCTACCGCCACTCCTTCGCTGTCGTAGAACGATAGGCGCGTGTCAGCAAGGACGACGCCCGCGGGGACGTTGACCTTGATGCTTTCCCACGCGGTAACGCGGCCTTCTTCGACACACGACATACGCGGTGTCACTGCGTCGTAGGGCAGTTCAACAATTGGGTTGCCGAGGTCGCAACCGATTTCACCGGTCTCTGCGTCGAGAGGAACAATGGTTCCCGAGTCGCTGTTGACCCACACGCAGCCGGGGGTCTGCGAATCGCTTGAGACGGTGTAAATTCGGGTGATGCCCTCGCGGTTGAGTCCATCGAACCCTGCACATGCCGCCTCAGTTGCGAAGTCGTAGCAGTTGACACCATAGAACGTCCAGGCTTCTGCTTCCCCTGACGGGTCGGTCGACAGGTCGGGGTCAGGTATTTCCTGCGTCAAGTAGTAGAAGCGGTTGTCCACGTAAGCGAACTGCGCTGCGTTTTGATTGGCAACAGCCGAGACGTCGTCCTGTGCATCGAAGAAGCTCTGCAATTGGGCGTCCATCGTGAACGGAGCACCAGCTGTGTCGATGCATTGCTCGGTGTAGATGTCACAGGCGCCGAGAAGGGTTCCCGTCGTGTTCTCAACAGGAAGAGGCGCGTGACGGTTTGCGGTGTCACTCAGTGTTATCGGGTTTGTTGCGCCGCACAAGGCGTTGGTCACGGAGTCATAGCAACCAAATGCGCTCGACAGGGTCCAGAAGACCTTGCCGTCGACTGCTGTTACACGACCCGTGTCAAACGCGTATGCGCTGTAGCTAGTTCCCCAGCCATTGTCGGGGCAGGCGGTGCCAGTAGCGATGTTGAAACAGAGGAGCTGACCACCGTCACCCGAAATCGACCAGATGATGTCACCGTCTTGCGAGGACGATCCGATGTCCTGCTTGTTGCCTTCGCCCGCTCCGACGGTTTCGAGTTCCGTAAACCCACAACCTTCTGCCGGCTCAACGGAGAAGTCGAAGCAGAGGACACCGAAGTGGCTATCGGAATCACGCATAACAAAGCCGTAAACCTTGCCGCTGTCGTCGTCAGAGTAAACCGACGACGCATGGTTAGTCGAATAGCCTTCCAGTGCTAATTCGGAAGTCCCGCAAAGATCACCGGTGAATGTGTGGCACTGAACAGTAGCGACGTTT
>JBJOQU010000075.1:0-8940 GCA_046049745.1 Actinomycetota bacterium
TCCCCCTTGGGCAGAAGGTGGATGAACGACTCGGATCCGTACGCGGTGTCGAACGCGGCGCGTACTGCGCTTTCGTCGATTCCGGGCTTGAGGGTGGCGGTGTTTGTCGCAAGGATTCCACGGGACATCGGAACGACCGCGGGCACGAACGTCAACCTGACATCGCCTGCACCAACCGCGCGCAGGTTCTGGCGGATTTCGGGGTTATGACGGTGGACACCGCCGACGCCATAGGCGAACGCGGAACCGCCGAACTCGTGTGCTCGCTTTTCGACGGGCGATCCTTTGCCCGCACCCGACGTGCCGACAGCAAGGACGGAAACGAGGTCCTCTGTGTCGATCAGACCAGCAGCGACGAGCGGTGCAAAGCCCAGGGTGACTGCCGTCGCGTTGCACCCAGGAACCGCGATGCGATTGGTTTCGCGCAGATGCTCGCGCTGGTTACCCAGTTCGGGCATGCCGTACGTCCACGGCTGTGACGCTTGTCCACCGTAGTAATCGGCCCAGTCGTCGGCGTCTTCAAGTCGGCGATCAGCGCCGCAGTCAACGATGTAATCGGCGTCGATCGCGTCCGCTAGTTTCCCCGACGCTCCGTGTGGCAGTGCAAGAAACACGACATCGTGCCCGCTGAGGATCTCGGCTGTTGTGTCCTCCAGCGTCAGCCCCAGATCGGCAAGATGCGGGTGAACGTCTCCGAGAGACTGTCCGGCTTGCGAATGCGCGGAAACGGTAACGACGTCGAACTCGGAGTGATTGACCAGCAGGCGCACCAGTTCGCCACCCGCATACCCGCTGGCTCCGGCGACGGCAACGCGCTTGGTCATCTTTATTCTCGAATCGTCGCGTTGAACTTCTGCTGGGCTACGGCGACACCGGCAAGCTTCGATTCGCTCGCTTCGTTCGCGGTAAGCGTGCGATCGGCGGCACGGAAACGCAAAGCGAACGTCAGTGACTTCTCGTTGTCGGCAAGCCCGGTTCCGCGGTAGTCGTCGACGATGGTGGCGGATTCCAGAAGTTCTCCAGCCCCTTCGATGACTGCGGCGAGGACGTCCGCTGCTGCAACCGAACGGTCGACGACCAGCGACAAGTCCTGGGTCGCGGCGGGGAAAACGTGGACGGCGTCCGCTTCGACATGGTCGGGGGCGGAGGCAATCAGCGCGCTGAGGTCCAGTTCCAGAGCCGCAACGACACGGGGAAGGTCTCGTGCCTGCGCGACGGACGGAAGAATTTCACCGGCGTACCCAATGACGGTCCCCGCGGCGACGAGTTCAGCAGTGCGCCCCGGGTGGAAGGCACAGTGTGAGCCTTGGCGGATCTCGATTGGCGCTCCGACAGCTGTGGCAATCGCGCGAACCGTGTCGAGAGCGTCGGCAAGACCTGATGCAACGGCTGGCTGACCCGGTTGCTTCGGCGTCAACTGTCCGACGAAGACGGCGGACACGTGCCACGGCTGTGCGGGGACGGATCCGTAGAGGCCGTCAAGTGTTTTCGCGTCGGGCTTAGCGTTTCCGACCGGGATTGAATCGCTTCCCGTTGCGCCGGCGGGCTGGAAAACCATTCCCGTTTCGAAGAGGGCGAGCGACGTGAGTCCGCGGCCGACGTTGCGCTTGGCAGTGTCGAGCAAACCCGGCAGAACCGAAACCCGCAACTGCGACACGAGCGGGTCCAGCGCATTCGCGAGAGTCATCTCTGGGACTGCCGAGCCGTCGGGCGAACCGAACAGGGCATTGTCCGCCGATGTGACGAACGGGTATGCGAGAACTTCAGTGAGACCGGCGGCTGCGAGGACCTGGGCAACGCGACGACGGGCGGCTTGCGAGCGGTTGAGTCCGCGACCCGGAGGCGCAACAGGGATTGCCGATGGGATGCGGTCGTATCCATGAATACGGGCGACTTCCTCGGCCAGGCCAGGGGCGTCGATCAGGTCGGGGCGCCACGACGGCGGAACAACCGTCCAGCCATCGGTGACCGGGGACACGGTCGCGCCAATGTCAGCCAAAACGCCTTCGATTTCGGCGACCGAGTAGTCGACGCCGATGCGCTTCGCAACGTAATCGGCGGGAAGCGTGATGGCGGCGGGTGCGGCGACGGTGACGGCGTCGTTGCCGAGCGAATCGACTGTTCCCCCGCCCAGTTCGACGAGCAAGTCAACAACGCGCTGTGCGGCGGCACGTGAGACGAGCGGGTCGACACCGCGGGCAAAGCGCTTGGACGCCTCTGACGGCAACTTGTGTCGGCGTGCGGTGCGCGCGATGGTGATGGGATCGAATGTTGCCGCCTCGATGAGGACATCGGTCGAGGCGTCATCGATTTCGGTGGACGCACCACCCATGACACCGGCAAGCCCAATCGGACCGGATTCATCGCAGATCAACAGGTCTTCGACGTGCAACTGGCGAACTTGTTCGTCCAGAGTGGTCAGGGTTTCGCCCGCCTTCGCGCGGCGAACGGTGATTCCGCCCTTCAACTTGTGCAGGTCGTACCCTCGCGCTGGTCGCGAACTCGGACCGAATCGTCACAGCCAACGATTCCGATTACGGTCGAGCCGAAGCCGACGGGATGGAAGCAGGCTTGTTGGACCGCCTGCGTCTGACACCAGAACGGGTTTCCGCCCTGGCGACCTCGGTTCGCGACATCATCGGACTTCCCGACCCCATCGGACAGGTCATTCGCGAGTCGGAGCTTCCCAATGGGCTGGAACTTAGTCAAATTCGCGTTCCGTTCGGGGTGGTCGGCGCAATTTACGAAGCCCGTCCGAACGTCACCGTGGATCTCGCCGCCATTCTGCTCAAGTCGGGAAACGTTGCCGTGTTGCGTGGAGGTTCTGCAGCGGAATCGACGAACACAGTGCTTGTCGACGTCGTCCAAGGCGCTCTCGAGGCGTCCGGATTGCCCCGCGAAGCTGTCCAGACAATCGATGCGTTCGGTCGTGAGGGCGCGCAACGGCTCATGAACGCCCGAGGATACGTCGACGTCCTCGTCCCACGAGGTAGCGCAAGCCTGATCAACGCGGTTGTCTCTGAGTCTCGAGTGCCGGTGATCGAAACGGGTGCAGGCGTCGTCCACATCTTCCTCGACGCCTCAGCTGATGAGCAGATGGCGTCGGACATCGTGCACAACGCGAAAACGCAGCGCGTCGGCGTCTGCAACGCGCTTGAGACGCTTCTGGTTCACAAGGACGCGGCCGCGCGCCTGATCCCCGGTGTCGTCGGGCGGCTTCGTGATTCAGGTGTCACCATCCACGCCGATGCAACGACGGCGTCACTCGTCGAGGGCACAGTTCCGGCCGGACCCGACGATTTCGGTCACGAGTATCTGTCGATGGATGTCGCGGTCAAGGTTGTCGCGTCACTCGATGAGGCAATCGCCCACATTCGTCAACACTCGACACAACACACCGACTCGATCATCACGAGCGAGCCAGAAAACGCCGAGCGCTTCCTGCGCGAGGTGGATTCAGCGGTCGTCATGGTCAACGCCTCCACGCGATTTACCGACGGTGGGGAGTTCGGATTTGGTGCTGAGGTTGGAATTTCGACCCAAAAGCTTCACGCGCGAGGCCCGATGGGCTTGCCCGAATTGACGAGCACGAAGTGGATTGTGCGTGGCAATGGGCAGTGGCGCAGGTAGTCTAGAAGTACTCGATCTGAGGAGATTCACGTGAACACCATCATCCGCGCAACCGAAGAACTGGCACCACTGTTCTTCCCGCCCCTTGTCTGGGCCGGAATCTTCGCACTCGGTTTCGTTGCTCTTGCTGTCGTCGTTCTCGCGAACCGTGATGTCGCGCACCGCAACGCCCGCCGCGACACTGATCACAGCGCTCACCACTAGGACCCGCCGATGGTCGCGGAGTCGACCCGACGTCGAATCGGGGTGATGGGTGGCACGTTCGACCCCATCCACCACGGTCACCTCGTTGCAGCCAGCGAGGTTGCCCAGCATTTCGCTCTCGATGAGGTGATATTTGTCCCGACGGGCCAGCCCTACCAGAAGCGGGATGTTTCGCCGGGTGAACATCGTTATCTCATGACGGTTATCGCGACCGCCTCGAACCCGCGTTTCACCGTGTCGCGAGTCGATATTGATCGCGATGGCCCGACGTACACCGTTGACACGCTTCGCGACTTGCGCACCCAGTACCCGAACGACGATTTGTACTTCATCTCGGGTGCTGACGCCATCGCACAGATCATGGAGTGGAAAGACATTGACCAAGCGTGGGACTTTGCGCACTTTGTCGCTGTCACCCGCCCTGGTCACACGCTGTCCGTCGCCGACCTTCCGCAAGAACACGTGAGCCAGCTCGAAGTTCCTGCATTGTCCATTTCGTCAACCGATTGTCGCAATCGCGTCAATGCTGGCTCGCCCGTCTGGTACCTCGTGCCTGACGGGGTTGTTCAGTACATAGCGAAACACGCGTTGTATCGTGGATGAGATGACCGACGCAGAACAGCCCTTCCTTTCACGCCGCCAGCGGCGCGAGGCGGAACGTTCGCTGACCGGTGATTCGGAACAGTACGTCGCGGAACAGTCTCTCGTTGACGCACCTCTCGCCGATCTTGCCGCCGTCGCATCGCCGACGCCGACGGGAGAGTCGCACGGTGGAATCCCGTCGCGTAAGGACCTTCGCCGTCTCGCCCGTGAAACGGGCGTCATTCCCATGCTGACCGCCGAAATGCTCGATCAGGCAGAAAAAGGCATGCTCGACATCGAGGAAGAAATTCGTCACCACACGGGCGCGGTTCCGACCTTGCCAGCGGACGTCGTTGTGGGCGTCGATGAAGCGTACGTGGACTCAGTGCCGACGGCATGGCCGACTGGTTCCGTGACTCCCATTTCGAACACCGAAAACTTGGACGTTGCGATGCCGCAGTGGCCAAGCGGTTCGGTGCCCGCAATCGATGACGAAGTCAAGAAGATGGAGCAGCGCGCGCTGACAGGCGACCTGACGGGGGTAGCCGAAGCGTTGGCCGCCCAGGAAGCCGCCGCAGCGCCCACCGGGGGAGACCCGATCGCCGCCGCATGGGCCGTTGCTGATCCAGCCGTTTCAACTCCGAGAACCGTTAGTTTCGAGGACATCATCGCCCCGGCACCGTCGGCGACCGATGCCCCAATCGCACCGATGAATGTGGACGTTGACCTGCCCGTTTCAGATGCACCTGTCGCGGTTCCGTATGTCGAATCGGACCAAGCAAACACATCCGCGCCAATTGCCCCGCTTCCCGCGGAGCCTGTCGCTGCTCTTGTAGAGCCTGAAATTCCCCTAGCGGTCGAGCCGCCGGCGGTAGTTGAACCCGAGCCTGTGGCCGCCGCCCCCGCGGTTGTTGTCGAAGAAGTTGCCGTTCCCGAGCCAGTTGTAGTTGAGCCAGAGCCAGAGCCAGAGCCAGAGCCAGAGCCAAAGCCAGAGCCAAAGCCAGAGCCAGAGCCAGAGCCGGAGCCAGAGCCAGAGCCGGAGCCGGAGCCGGAGCCGGAATCCCAACCAGAGCCGGAGCTAGAACCGGAGCCAGAACCGGCCGTTGAGGTTCCTGCTGCATCTCCTGAGATCCCGCCCGCTCGCGACGGCGATTGGCGCGACCAGATGGAAGCCGACAACGAACACGAGTGGGTCAAGAACCACGAGACGGGCATCGGCGTCATGCAGAGCCCAACGCTTCAAACGCTCGTCGTTGACAGTTTCCACACGGGCGACATCACCGGCCCACTCAACCCCACGGGCGAAATCCTCATCACGGGCCAAATCATCCTCGACCAGATGCTCGATGACGAGCCAGCGACAGAGGCAATCGACGCCGGTGTTGACGTCAATCAGCCCGGTATTCCGCGCCGCGCCTCCGAGGCCCTCTCGATTATCGGAAAGCCGGCCGAAGCCGAAGAGCGCAAGCGCATCCCCTCAGTTGGTTCAGCCGCCGCAGCCGGTCTCGCTGCATTCCTCGGGCTCGCCGTCGTGGTGCTCGGGCTTCTCGCCTATTTTACGGACATTATTTAACGCCATGACTGCACAACAAGAATCCATCGACCTCGCACAAATCGTCGCGATTGCGGCAGACGCCAAGCAGGGCGAGGACATCATTGCACTCGATGTGTCCGAGCCGCTCGCGATTATTGACGTATTCGTCCTCATCACGGGGCGGAATGAGCGAAACGTTCAAGCGATTGCTGACGAAATTGAAGATCAGGCGATTCAGGCCGGGCGCAAGACCCTGCGTCGCGAAGGTCGTGAGCTTGGTCGCTGGATTCTTCTGGACTTCGGTGACGTTGTCGCACACGTCTTCCACGAGGAAGAGCGAATGTTCTACGGCCTCGAGCGTCTCTGGCGTGATTGCCCCGTCGTGCCTCTCGACATCCCCGCTCACGCGGACTAGCCCTCGGTTTTGCCCGAACGGCGCTCGTCTAGTAACCTGAACGGGTTGTCGGAAACGGCTTCAAGGGTCTGTGGCGCAGCTGGTAGCGCACCTGCATGGCATGCAGGGGGTCAGGGGTTCGAGTCCCCTCAGATCCACCACTCGGGATAAACCCGACATTCGGTTGTGGCAACGACGGAGATGAGGTGGGTGCCCGTGAGTCTTTGCTTCACTCGTTTCGTCACTATCTCGGCATTTATGGCCGTTTCTGCAATCGGCCTCTCGGGCTGTGCGCCTGTCGCCCCGGATGGCGACGGAACGGTCATCGTCGAACTCGCACTGGACGGTGCAATCGCCGAGGCGGTTACCGCAGAGATTCAGGCAGCGGCCGACGCAGCTGAAATTGCCGTCGAGTTTCGTGCGGTCGACCAACTCTCCGCTCCCGTCGTTGACGGTGACGTGGCTCAACTCGACGCCGATCTCGTTCTGACGAACCACGTATCCGAACTGTTCCATCTGGCTGACCAGCGCGCGATCACCCCTGTTGCGACGTTGCCCGGGATCGATGCTGATCTTCTTTTCGCCGAGGTCGGACCGCAATGGACGTCTGTGACCGCGAACTCTGAAGGCGACGCAATCGCATTTCCCGTTGCAATGACTCTGTCGAGCGTGACGTTCATGAACCCGTTGGCTTTCGCCGAGCACGGTTACGCGGTGCCCTCCGATGTACAAGGTTTCGCGTCCCTCGTTGCGCAGATCGAGGCGGACAACGCCGGCTTCCCCTGGTGCGCGGGGATGGAGAACGCTGACCTGACGGGGGACCCGTTCATCGATTGGCTCGCCGAGTTTGTCGTGGCAACCGCAGGCCCCGAAACTTATCGCGCCTGGTTGACTGGCGAGGTGGCGAACGACGCCCCCGAGATTGTTGCTGCGGCCGAGGCTGCCCGGGACCTGCTTGCGAATCACAGCGTTGCCAAGGGTGAGTCGTCGGCGCTTCTCAGTGTGGGATTCGCCAACACTGTTCCGATGTTCGATCTCGTCGGCACCTACGGCAAGCAATGCTTCTTCGTTCGCGAGAGTCCCGACTATCTGGCGTTCGTCCCCGACGTCGTGCGCGAAGAGGTTGCCGCGGGCACGTTCCGCCAAGTTTCGGCATTCCCATTCTTCGGCGCTTCCGACTCCGCTGTGTCGACTCCCATCGTTGACGCGGTATTTGCTGGTGTTGGCCGGGTCGACAAGGACGTTGTCGCCTTGGTCGCCGCGATGGGCATCACGCCATTCGGTGATGACCTTCCCGACACCACCAACTGGGTCAGTGCGCGTGTCCAGCAGGCAACCGATGGTCGAACCAGTCCTTTCGCGGTTGTGAACAGCGACGTGTTGAGCTCGGCCGAATCGGTCGTCCTGTCGCCGCGGACGGTGTGGCGGACGGAATCGTTAGACGAGTTACGCGCGGCTTCCGTCGCATTCCTTGCAGGGGATGTCGACTGGGCCACTGCGGTCGCCTCGGCGAAATAGCCGAACAGCAAAGGCGCAGCCCCGAACGGAGCCGCGCCTTTGGAGTTACTGCTAAAAAATGCTGAGAACCGCGTCAGCCGAGTAGGCGCCCGGTCCTGCGATTGCGATCGCGAGTGCGCCAAGTGCGATGAGGAGGGGGAATTCCCAACCGCCGTTGGTGTTGAAGAAGCCTTTGCCCTTGTGTGCGGTCACAATCGCACCAAGCATCACGATGACGACACCGGCTGCGGCGATCGGAGTGAGCAGACCGAACACGAGCCCAAGGCCACCGAAGAATTCAGCGACGCCGGCAAGAAGCGCGATTACCCAGCCGTTCTTGGCGCCCATCGAATCAAGCCATGCGCCGGTTCCCTTGACGCCATATCCGCCGAACCAGCCGAACAGTTTCTGTGCTCCGTGGGGAACGAGTGTAAGTCCGACGGCGATGCGCAGGACGAGAAGACCGAGGTCGATGTTTTCCATTGTGTTTCCTATTCGTTCAAATACTTACCAAAAGTAAGTTACTTACTCAAGGTACTATAAACTAGAATCAGGTGCAAGCAGGAGGTGTCATGAGCGATCGTGTCGTCCACGTCGACGAGGTGTGCACTGAGCTGCACCAGTCCATCGAATTGATTGGCAAGCGCTGGACCGGAGCGATTGTTTCCGTGATGCTGAACGGCGCCAATCACGCGTGCGACATCCGAAATGCGGTTCCCGGACTGTCGGACCGATTGTTGACCGAGCGCCTTCGCGAGCTGGAGGCCGCCGGAATCGTCCAACGTCAAGTCACCGACGCCCGGCCACCCGTCGTTGAATACACTCTGACACCAAAGGGCAGAGCGCTTGAGCCCGTGCTGGACTCTCTCTCGGCGTGGAGTGCTTCATGGAAATGACGACTGAGTAAAAACTGCAGGAGTAGAGTAATTGCGGATGCACGAAGGAGCAATCATGTCTGGTTTCTCGAAGACTGAAGACGTCATGGGATTTGACGCACTCTTCACCGCTCAGGAACTTGCGTGGCGCGATAAGGCCCGCAAATTCTCGGTAGAGCGCATCGCCCCGCAGATCGACGAAGATTTCGAGATTCAGCGTCTGC
>JBJOQU010000076.1:0-5869 GCA_046049745.1 Actinomycetota bacterium
ACGGCATACAAGCCACCCTTTTTGCGTGGCTTCACGGCTCCGAAACTGATTTCGAGGCAGCTGTCTCTGCCAACATTGACGTGGGAGTTTCGTCGATTGCCCAACTTGACGCTGTTGCCGCGACGGCAGGAATCGGTCGAGTTCATCTGAAAATCGACACCGGACTGCGACGCAATGGAATCTCTGCTCGGGATTGGGATGCCGCCTGTCAGCGGGCGAAGCAATTGCAGGACGAAGGGTCCATCACCGTCATCGGCGTGTGGTCACACCTCGCTGACGCTGGACCAGAGTCCGACGCCGCTGCACTCGCCGCATTCGACGATGCGGTTGAACGGGCACGTGCTGCGGGTCTGGTTCCCGAAATTGTTCACATCGCCGCTAGTTCGGCTGCGCTTCGCAACCCTGCGGCACGCCGTGACGTCGTACGAGTTGGTATCGCCGCATACGGGATTTCGCCGTTCGACGACGTTGACGGTGCCGCGCTTGGACTTCGGCCCGTACTTCGCCTCTCTTCGTCCGCTGAGATTTCCAGCGTTACCGGATCGACAATTGATGCAGGGTGGTTTGACGGAATTCCGCAGGTTCACGAGGATTCCAATGCATGGCTGTCCGTCAACGGTGTCCCCACGGGAATACGTTCAGTCGGCCCTCAATTTACGACCCTCGAAGCAGAGTGCGATCCGCACTCTACGGTCGACATCATCGGCGGTGAGGGGCCGACGGCTGAACAGTGGGCTGCGTGGACTGGTTCGATCGGCGACGAGGTCATGACGACGATTCCAGCGCACGTGCGCCGGGTCTACGTTCGCGACTAAACGCCGAGACGTGCGCGGATGGATTCGCGCGACATCGCCGCCGCGTGATCAGCCCGGGCAAGGTGCTTGTTCGCGACGTCAAGCGATTGCCCTGTTGTGCGAGCGATGATTCCATCGGCTATCGCAGGGTTCATCGGCAGATAGGAACCGTGTGAATGGGTCCCGATAATGGTGCCGCTGTAAACGCCATCAATCTCACTGGAATCGCGCGAATCAGCGAACATCACGTCGGTGATGTGTGGCGCAAGATCAGAATCAAAATGGTGTCCCGTGTTGATAAAGCCAGCGACGGAAGTTCCGTCCACCGAGCCGATGAACTCTCCGACGCGACGTTCCGCAAGTGGACGTGATTCTCCGCGAATCACCCCAGCGCCGACCGATCGAGAACCATCGGCCCAATCGATATGTGTTCCCAAAACATGCAACCCGGCACCAATCGCCAATAGTGACGCATCCCGAGACAACGCGGCCGTCAGCGCATCGCGAAGCTCGGCGACGTGCTCAGCGACTAATCGCACAGAATTGCTCGAGCCAGATCCGATGACATACACATCGGCGTTGCTCGGAATTGTGTTCCCCAGCTCAACCTCAGTGACGCTGAGCGGAATCCCCCGCCATTCGCACCGCTTCTGCAGCGCGAGTACGTTTCCCCCGTCACCGAACAATCCGAGGGTTTTCGGGAAGAGATGTACGACGTGAACCATCACTCCCCCTCGATTTCCTTGTAACCGAGCTCACGACGTAGGTCCATCATCTGCTCGTAATTGACAATTGCGGTTCGGTAGTCCTGCCGCGAGGGAGTTGTGGAGGAGCCAAAATGCTCAAAGGCCAAACCAGGTTCGGGCTCGACACGACCGACGGGGATTTCGGCGTAAGCAAGTCGCGTCTCCCATTGCCACGCCTTCGACCCGGTCACCACATCGACGTGGTCGATGGACGACAAATCGATGTCATAAATCCAGGACGGGTCGGGAGTGCCCTCATCCACCGCGAGGTACAACGACTCGGGCGGCTCAATCAACGCGTCGAGATTAGCCTGCAGGCTCGGAAAGTTCTTCATCATGATGATGGTGAGGGGCGCTTCGAAAGCGACGACGGATTCACCCCGACCATAAACAGGCTTGAGGCTCGAAATCGCCTGTGCAGCTGCGCGAAGTTCGCAAGACTCGCCAAGAACCAAAGAAACCATGGCCAATGCGGCAGCCGCGTCCACTGCGTAGTGAATTCCTGGCGACGGCAATGCCACCTCAACAGACTCGCCCTGAACAGAAATCGTTGTGTGCGAACCGCGCGAAGACACCACTGTAGCGACGGCGTCGCGCTTATCGACGACACCGTCGTATCCAACATTCGCGTCATAAATGCCACTCGGGGCCGCCTCGGGTGCGACATCGAGACCAAATACATCGTGACCCGATAGCGCCAACCTGTTACCGATTTCGCGCGTGTTGTCATCGGCGTCGTTGACCAGCACGACCTGCGCGGCAGACCCAATGGCCGTCACCATCTCCATGACACGCTCTGGCTCGTAGAAGCGGTTGAGTTGGTCGACTTGAACGTTCAACAACAGCGCGTGCGTTGGCTTGATGATCTCGACAAGGCGCGGTCCATAGGCTTCGTCGAGTTCAAGCACGACCGCGCTTGCGCGCAGACCGCCGGTCACGCTGACATCGGCCAGCATCGATGAGGCAATTCCCTGGGGCAGATTCCCGCCCGACGGGTTCGAAAAGACCTGATGGCCGTTTGCCTCCAGCGCGGCAACAACCATGGCGGTAGTAGTCGACTTGCCGTTCGATCCCGTCACCACCACTATTGGGACGTTTGCGTCGCGGCGAAGACGGTTCATCACGTGGATGAGGAACCCCGGCGCCACCTTGAGCGCTACCCAACCGGGCAGCGCAGAACCACCGCCACGAAGACGCATCAGTGCTCGGACGAACCGCCCGAGCACCACCGCGAGGACGATACGCACGGTTTACTCGAGGAATTCGCGAATGGTCTGCGAACGTGACGGGTGGCGCAACTTCGCCATCGTCTTCGATTCAATCTGACGGATTCGCTCACGCGTCACGCCGAACGTTTCGCCGATCTGGTCAAGAGTCTTCGGGATTCCATCGCCGAGTCCGTAGCGCATGCGAATCACGCCGGATTCACGTTCCGACAACGAATCGAGCACAGACTCGAGCGCAACGAGCAACATTCGGTTAGCTACGGCATCCAGCGGGACGATTGCTTCGGTGTCCTCTATGAGGTCACCAAACTCCGAGTCGCCGTCTTCACCCAACGGGGTGTGGAGCGAGATTGGTTCGCGACCGTACTTCTGGACCTCGACGACTTTCTCGGGCGTCATGTCCAACTCGTGTGCAAGTTCTTCGGGACTCGGTTCACGACCAAGATCCTGGAGCAACTGACGCTGAACACGTGCAAGTTTGTTGATGACTTCGACCATGTGCACCGGGATACGAATGGTTCGTGCTTGGTCAGCCATCGCACGCGTAATCGCTTGGCGAATCCACCAGGTTGCGTACGTCGAGAACTTGAAGCCCTTTGTGTAGTCGAACTTTTCTACCGCTCGAATGAGACCCAGGTTTCCTTCTTGAATGAGATCAAGGAACTGCATGCCACGACCCGTGTAACGCTTGGCGAGTGACACGACGAGACGAAGGTTTGCTTCGAGCAAGTGACGCTTTGCACGTTCTCCATCGTCGGCGATGATGCGAAGTTCACGACCTTCTTTGGAGTTTTCTCGCTTTGCCGGGCTCAGTTTGGCCCACTTCTCTTCGGCGAACAGTCCTGCCTCAATGCGCAACGCCAGTGAAACTTCCTGTTCCGCGTTCAGCAGCGCGACTTTACCGATTTGCTTGAGGTAGTCCTTGACCGGGTCAGCGGTAGCACCCGTGATCATGTTGGAACTGGATTGGATTTCTTCGTCCGACGCCGAAATGACGATTGCCCCGGTCGGAAGCGATTCGACCATCACCGACTTGACGTCTTCAGCTTCATCATCGGTCAATTCGATGACCTCATCAACGGCGGGCGTCTCTGCGTCTACTTCAACCACGCCGTCATCACCGACAACAACGACTACGTCAAATTCTTCGTCGACGATCAGAGCATCGTCACCCTGAGGTGCGACCGAGGCGCCCTTGGCAGGTTTTGCGGGTACCTTTGCGGGTACCTTTGCGGGTACCTTTGCGGGTGCCTTTGCGGGTGCCTTTGAGGGTACCTTTGCGGGTGCCTTTGTGGGTGCCTTTGCGGGTGCCTTTGCGGGTGCCTTTGCGGCAGGCTTCGCGGCGGGCTTCACGGCAGGCTTCGCGGTTGCCTTCGCGGGTGCTTTCGCGGGTGCCTTCGCGGGTGCTTTCGCGGGTGCTTTCGCGGCGGGCTTCACGGCTGCAGTCTTCGCAGCGGGCTTCGTAGCAGGCTTCGCAGCAGGCTTCGTAGCAGGCTTCGCAGCAGGCTTCGCAGCCGTCGTCTTCGCAGCGGGCTTCACAGCAGGCTTCACGACTGGCTTCGCAGGAGTTTTCGAAGTCGGCTTAGTGGCCGCCTCTGCAGCCGCAGCAACCGCTGCCGCCTTCTTGTTCCCACCGAAAAATCCACCAAAAATGTTTCTCGACTCCGCCATGTACTAATCCTCTTTCGGGCAGTATGAAGCCCCGTGTCAAATCGGCGATGCCAACGACTCGGGGTCTTGTGTTATCAGGGTAGCACGGACGGCTACTCGTCAGTGGTGCCACGCAATCTCAGAAAGCGCTCAAGCTCTGCGCCGATCGAATCCGCACTGGGCACCTTTCCTTCGTCATCAACGAAGGGTGATGGCGGGGTGTTCTCCGCCATGTAGTTGTCGTGTCGGCCTTCGAGATTCGTGACGAGTTCAGCGAGCTCGTCGTTGTTAGAAACTTGCTCGGCGACATCGTTGAGGAAATCGCGCCCACTCTCCCTTAGAGCGTCCGAGCGGAAAGTTATTCCCGTCATTGTCGTTATTGCGTCGAGAACGCCGACAGTCGCGACCGGGTATTCCGAGTCCGCAAGATAGTGAGGGACCAAGAGAACGGCACCCGCAACAGGTGCACCCACCTGGCACAGCATGAACTCGACGAGATGAACGAATGTGCCGGGGACCTCCGTGGTTGGACGCCAAATCGAATATGCCTCGATGAGGTCCTCGCGGTTGCCACTCATCGTCATTGCTTGTGGTCGAGTATGCGGCACGGGCATTGGGATTGAATGAACCCACGACGTCGTGCTCACCTGAAATTGCTCGATCGCGCTCACAACAGCTTCAGCGGCGGCCTCCCAACGATAGTCAGGCTCGTATCCCGAAAGCAGAAGGAACTGCGATCCCAGTTCGTCCGTGACGAGACGCAAAACCAACTCCGGTGGACGGTATTCGGTGAGGTGTGTGCGCTCAAATGTGAACGTCGGGCGGCGGGCACGGTAATCAAGCAACTCGTCGTTATCGAAAGTCCACACACGTTCGTGATTCGTCGAGTCAAGGACGTGCCGACTGGCTGACGCGACGGCGCGACCGGCATCAATGAAGCCAGTGAGCAAGATGACAAGAGGGAGCCCGGCGGGGACCGATACCCCTTCGGTGCGATAAACCAATCGTGCCGTGCTCACACCTCCATGCTACGACCGTTGGGCGGGCGCGCCCTCTACGCTGGGGACATGACGACTCTCGCCCACTCCCTCACTCCGATTTCCGCCGACGTGCTTGCCGTTTTTGTCTCGCAGTCTGAAGACGGGAAGTGGAATACGCCGCTCTCAGGAGAACTCGACGCCACAATTCGCGACGCGATCGCTCGACTGGGCTTTGAGCCTGGAATTGACGCATCGATCACTTTCCCCGCTCCCGCGACGAGCGATTACCGGACGATCACCGTGGTCAGCATTCCCGAGAAGTCGGGGGCAATCGACCCACTTCGTTACGCGGCGGGAACAGCAACGCGCGGTGCCAAGGGCACCGTTGTGCTCGTGTTCCCGAGCGCGTCCGTAGACGACAGTTCACAGGTACTCGAAGGTTCCGCCCTTGCCGCAACCCCGGCGTTCACGCG
>JBJOQU010000077.1:0-4158 GCA_046049745.1 Actinomycetota bacterium
CGGCTGATCCAGAGAGCAACGAGACCTGCAACGAAACCACCGAGGATGGCGCCGAGGAAGCCGGTGCCCGTTCCGAGGGGGTTGCCGTCGACACCGGTTGCGAGCGCACCGGCAACGAAGCCGGGAGCAAGACCGGGGCGGTCAGCGATTGCGTAAGCGATGTAACCAGCGAGGACCGGAACGAAGAACGCGAATGCGGCCTTCCCGAGCCAGAAGATTACGAACGCCCAGGTTCCGATGTGGGTGACGTCGAGGTTCAGCGAACCGTCCTCGTTGGCCACGCCCATCTTTGCTGCGTCGTACGCGTGAATACCATCGGTTCCGAACCCGGCAGCGCCGAGAAGGAATCCGAGGGCGATCAGGATTCCACCCGCTGCAACGAACGGAATCATGTAGGAAACACCGGTCATCAGCCACTGGCGGACGCGTGCTCCTGTTGAAGTGCTAGTCAATTAGGGCCTCCTTATAGCTCCATTGCTAGTTGTTAGACCTTGAACCGCGGGGGTGCGGAACAAGCTTTTGGGTCAGTGACCCCCTCCGAAGAGGCTCCCGAAGAAGCCCTTCTTCTTGGGTTCACCGTCGGACGACGCTGCAACCGGCTTTGCGGGTGCGGGGTCGCCAACCTTTACGGCTGTGCCGTCATTGATTTGAGCGATGAGCTGCTCGACGAGGGCGGGTGCACCGTTGATCGCCTTGGCGACGCCCACCTGGAGGAAGGGCTTGCCGACGAAACGGTCACGGCCGTTTACCTCGAGGTCGACGGCGAAGATGACGCCGTCTGCCGAGTCGATGACGTCCTGCTTGAACGGGTTGGACCCGGCCGAACCTTGCGTTTCGACGAGAACTTCGTGTCCCAACTTCTTGCCGGCCTGCTCGAGGGCTTCGGCGGCCATGTAGGTGTGGGCGATTCCTGTAATGCAGGACGTGACGCAGACGAATTTCACTGCTGGACCTCCTTGGTCATGGTGTCGGCGATAAATGCGGGGTCGGTCGCGGTGCGAAGTGCATCGCGGAACTCGTCGCGCATGACCCGGCGGGCAATGGCGGCGAGAATCTGGAGGTGGCTGTCATCGGCGCCGGTCGGTGCAGCGATGAGGAAGATGAGGTGGGCGGGTCCGTCCGGCGCTCCGAACGGGATTCCCGCCGTGCTTGTCGCAACGGCGACAGAGGGGGCGGTGACGCATTCGCTGCGTGCGTGGGGGATCCCAATTCCGCCTTGGATTCCGGTCGCCATCACTTCTTCGCGCTTGGCGACGTCCGCGAGGTACGAATCGATGTCCGTGACGCGACCTTCGGCGACGAGACGTTCGGCAAGTTCACGAATGACTTCGTCCTTGGTCGTCGCCTGAGTGTCAATCGACACCAGGGCGGGGGTGGTGACGGGTGTCATCTCGTCGTCGGTCATGCGGTCAACTCCTTGATCCTGGTCTGAACTGATGGGTTGTCAATTACGGATACCCGCGAAACATCGATGTCGCCGGGGCCGGGAACGGTAGTCGCTGGAAGAGTAACAGCGGCCGAGCCCCAGGCAACGGCGGTGGCCAGTGCGGCGTGGTGAATTGTGGGGAATTCTCCCTTTGCCGAAACCGACAAGTACCCGGCGAGGGCCGAATCGCCAGCCCCGACCGTTGAATCGACCGTGACGGGTGCGTGCCCCGCCCAGATCACCGCATCCGTGGCCACCAGAAGAGCACCGTGCTCACCGAGGCTGACGAGAACGTCACCGCCCGGCAAGACGGATCGCGCGGCGTCGACGACATCACCAACGGTCTCGAGTTCACGTCCGACCAACTCGCTGAGTTCCTCGAGGTTCGGTTTGATGAGATCGGGCGACCCCGCGCTGGTGATTCGCGCGAGGCTCGCACCCGAGGTGTCAACGGCAAACCGGACATTCTTCGAACGAGCACGGTTCCCCAGTTCGATCAGGAAGTCAGCGTCCACTCCGCGCGGCAGGCTTCCCGCGGCGACCAACCACGTCGGGTGATCGTCAAGTCTCCATTCGACCTTTTCGAGAAGTGCGTCGACCTCGGCAGGGGTCATGACGGGTCCTGGTTCATTGATCTTGGTGGTCTGTCCGCCAGCGTCCACGATCGTGTAGTTGTTGCGAACTTCACCGATCATCGGTGTGGTGAACGTCTCGACGCCTTCATCAGCCAATGCGCGCACAATCCACGAGCCGTTGACCGCATCGGCAGGGAACACGGCAATCGTCTTCTGCTTGTTTTTTGACAGGGCACGAGCAACGTTAATTCCCTTGCCGGCCGGGTCGCGGTGCTTGTCCGACGTTCGGTTGACCTCGCCGAGCTCGAGGTTCTCCACCTCGAGCGTGATGTCGATCGCGGGGTTGGGGGTGACGGTGATGATCACGCGCGCACCACCTCGATTCCCAACGCTTCGATTTCCGCCGCCACGTCGGCATCGATGCCGTTGTCCGTGATGACCGTGTCGACCGAGAACATCGGGGCGACGAGCGCGAAGTCTTCGCGCCCAAACTTGGTGTGGTCGGCGAGTGCGATGACGCGGCGACCCTTCTCGACGAACGCGCTCTTCACGCGTGCTTCGTCGACGTCGGGCGTGGTCAATCCACGTTCCGCAGTGATTCCGTTTGCGCCAATGAAGGCGACGTCGACCGAAATGTGCTCGAGCGCATCCCACGCCCACGGCCCGACGGCAGCAAGTGTGTTCTCGCGAACGTGGCCGCCCAGGACGTGCAGTGAGATTCCGGGCTTTCCCGCCAACTGCGCAGCGATCGGCATCGAGTTGGTGACAACGGTGAGGTTGAGGTTCGACGGAAGGATTTGTGCAAGGCGCATCGTCGTCGTTCCCGAGTCGAGAATGATCGAGGCGTCCTTGGTGATTTCCTTGAGCGCGGCTTGGGCAATCGCCTCTTTTTCGGCAACCGACTCACTGTCGCGCTGGTCGACAGTTGGCTCCAGCGTGGTGCGCTCGATCGGGACCGCGCCACCGTGTGCGCGAAGCAGAAGACCACGGCGTTCGAGAGCGGTGAGGTCTCGGCGAATAGTTTCGGGCGTCACGTCGAGGTCACGAGCGAGGGTTCTAACCTCTACTCGTCCGGCGACTCGAGCAGTCTCGAGAATCGCGCGGTGACGCTCCGGTGCGTACATTTACCGTCCTTGGCCAAATGTTTGTTTCTCTTTGTTTACTCCCATTTGTGTGGGAATGCAAGAGCAAACGGCATCCGCGCGTGTCGTCTCAACGGCGACAGAACAAGGAAAAGTTAGCGACGAACTCCGCGAATCGCGGCCTGCTTGACTTCGGAAATCGCCTTGGTGACTTCGATGCCACGCGGGCATGCCTCGGAACAGTTGAAGGTCGTACGGCAACGCCACACGCCTTCCTTCGAGTTGAGGATGTCGAGGCGGACCTGGGCTTCCTCGTCACGCGAGTCAAAGATGAAACGGTGAGCCGCGACGATCGCAGCCGGGCCGAAGTACTGGCCATCCGTCCAGAAGACGGGGCAGGACGTCGTGCACGCTGCACACAGGATGCACTTGGTCGTGTCATCAAAACGCTCGCGCTGTTCGACGGACTGAAGGTGTTCCTTCTCCGGCTTGGACGACGTCTGCAGGAAGGGCTGAACCTCGCGGTATGCGGCGAAGAACGGTTCCATGTCGACGATGAGGTCCTTCTCCAGCGGAAGACCCTTGATCGCTTCGACGTAGACCGGCTTCGAGATGTCGAGATCCTTGATGAGGGTCTTGCACGCGAGTCGGTTGCGACCGTTGATACGCATGGCGTCCGAACCGCAGATGCCGTGTGCACACGAGCGACGGAACGACAGCGAACCGTCGACGTCCCACTTGATCTTGTGCAAACCGTCAAGAACTCGGTCGGTCGAATACATCTCGACGTCGAAGTCCTGCCAGTACGGCTCGGCGTCCGTTTCCGGGTTGAACCGGCGCACGATGAAAGTGACGGTGAAAGACTGAACCACGCCCAGCTCGCTCATTAGTACTTCCTCTCCATCGGCGGGTAGTTGGTGATGACGACAGGCTTCCAATCGAGAGCGATCTTCTCGCCCTTCTTGTAGGCCATCGTGTGCTGCATGTAGCCCTTGTCATCGCGATCCGGGAAGTCGTCGCGCATGTGACCGCCACGGCTCTCCTTACGGTTGCGGGCAGAAACGACGACAACCTC
>JBJOQU010000078.1:0-3493 GCA_046049745.1 Actinomycetota bacterium
TTCCTCAGCCCACTGTCTTAACCTCACTAACCACACAACAAAAGGAGAAAACAATGCGCGCAGCATTGACCCGGCGTGCCGGGCTAGCAGGGATCGCGGTCGCTTCGATCGTCGTTCTCGCAGGATGCGGAACGGGTGGAACCACCCCCGAAGCATCGAACATGCTCACCGAACTTGGTGAGTTCGAAGGCCAGGTATCGATTCTCGCGTGGCCTGGTTACGTCGAAGACGGAAGCAACTACCCCGAGTACGACTGGGTGTCCTCGTTCGAAGAGGAAACCGGCTGCATGGTCACAACCAAGACTTACGGCACCTCGGATGAAGCTGTCAACCTCATGAAGACCGGCGAATATGACGTCGTCGCCGCATCGGGTGACGCCTCGCTCCGCCTCATGGCCGCCGGGGACTTGCAGCCCGTCAACGTTGACCTGCTGCAGAACTACGCAGGAATCTATGACTTCCTCAAGAACCAGTCGCACAATAGCTACGACGGAGTCGAGTACGGCGTTCCTCACGGATACGGCGCGAACCTGCTTCAGTACCGCACCGACGTCGTGAGCCCCGCTCCCACCTCGTGGAGCGTTGTCTGGGACGAGAACTCGCCTTACGCCGGCAAGGTCACCGCATACGACTCGCCGATCTACATCGCTGACGCAGCGCTGTACCTCATGAAGACGCAGCCCGACCTCGGCATCACCAACCCCTACGCACTGGACGCAGACCAGCTCGCAGCGGCGGTTGAGTTGCTGAAGACCCAGCGCACCCTCATCGGTGAGTACTGGTCGGACTACCTCGTTCAGGCACAGTCGTTCACCACGGGTGACTCGGTTGTCGGTACGTCGTGGCAGGTCATCACCAACGTCCTCCAGGGCGAGGGCGCACCCGTCGAAGCAGTCCTCCCCGAGGAAGGCTCGACCGGTTGGTCGGACACGTGGATGGTCGCTTCGGACACCGCGAACGTCAACTGTGCATACGCATGGCTTGACCACATGGCAGATCCCGAGACGAACGCTCTCGCAACCGGCTACTTCGGTGAAGCACCGTCGAGCGACGCTGCATGTGAATACCGCGAGGACTGCGAAGCATTCCACGCCGGTGACGCAGAGTACGCAGCACAGCTGTGGTACTGGACCACGCCGATCGCCGAGTGCCTCGACGGACGCACCGACGTCCAATGCACCGACTACGCAGCATGGACCGCTGCATGGCAGGAAATCAAGGGCTAGTTAGCCCTGCGGAGAAAAGATGCCCACTTCAGTGACATCCCCCGACCGAGTCGCGGAACTGCAGACGCAGTCCGTGGCTCGGCGGGGCTCCGCGTACCTGTATCGCCACGCGAAGGTGCGTCTCGGGCTGTTGCTCAGTGCCCCGCTCTTCTGGCTTGGATTCGTTTACATTGCGGCATTGGTCGCTCTTCTCATCACCGCGTTTTGGACGGTTGACTCGTTCACCGGCGACATTCTCATCGAATGGAACGCGAACAACATCATCACCGTTCTCACGGAATCGGTGTACCAAGCAGTCACGGTTCGAACTCTCGGCATCGCGCTCGTCGTCACCGTTATCGACATTGCGTTAGCGCTTCCGATCGCCTTCGTCATGGCGAAGATTGCGAGCAAGCCCGTTCAGCGCGCTCTCGTCATCGCAATTCTCATGCCGTTGTGGGCCTCATACCTGGTCAAGGCGTATGCATGGCGAAACGTCCTCGCCGAAGGCGGCATCCTCGACTGGACGCTTGGGCTTGTGGGACTGGATTCACCCGGCTACGGACTCGAGGGAACTGTCCTCACACTCGCCTACCTCTGGTTGCCGTTTGTCATTCTTCCGATCTACACAGCAATGGAACGAGTTCCCGACTCGCTCATTGACGCCTCGAGTGACCTGGGGGCGAAGACGTGGACGAGTTTCCGAACTGTTGTGTTGCCGCTCATCACGCCCGGAATCATTGCGGGCAGCATCTTCTCGTTCTCGCTCACGCTCGGTGATTACATCGCCGTCAAGATTGTGGGTGGAGCGACGCAGACTCTCGGTTCCTTGGTCTACACGAACGTGGGAACCGCCAACAACTTGCCCCTTGCCGCCGCGATCGCGTTCATTCCCATCGCGATTATCTTCATCTACCTTGCTGCCGTGCGACGCACCGGCGCACTGAACAATCTGTAGGCCGCGATGAGAATCAATACGCTGTCACGAACGCTCCTCTGGGCGGTCTCGGCTCTCGTCTTGTCGTTTATCTATGTGCCTATTCTCGTCGTCGTCGCGAATTCGTTCTCGACGAGTTCAACATTGGCGTGGCCGCCGCCTGGATTCACCACCGAGTGGTGGACACGTGCACTGACCAACGAGGGTGCGCTGGCGGCGATTTCGACGTCGGTCACCGTTGCGCTGGCATCAACTGCAATCGCGTTGTTGTTGGGGACCGCCCTGTCGTTCGCTCTTCAGCGTTTCGACTTTTTTGGGAAGTCAACCGTCAACCTTCTCGTCGTACTTCCCATTGCGCTTCCCGGAATCGTGACGGGTATCGCTCTAAATAACGCATTCAAGACGATCATGGGCGTCCAACTTGGTTGGGGAACGATCATCGTTGCGCACGCCACGTTCTGTGTCGTGACCGTGTTCAACAATGTGTTCGCTCGCCTCAAGCGGGTCGGTACGTCTCTCGAGGAAGCGTCCAGCGACCTCGGAGCCGGAATCTGGACGACGTTCCGACTCGTCACCTTCCCGCAGATTCGATCTGCACTGTTTGCGGGCGGCTTGCTCTCGTTCGCACTATCTTTCGACGAAATCATCGTGACGACGTTCACCGCAGGAAACGGCGTTCAAACGCTTCCGATCTTCATCCTGGACAACATGTTCCGCCCAAATCAGGCCCCGATCGTTGCGGTCATCGCCGTCGTCATGATTCTCATCGCCATCGTCCCGATTTACATCGCGCAGCGCCTGACAAACAAGGACTAGCCCTTAGCGTTCCGGGCCGGCGGTGGCGGTCGCTCGTGAACCGTGAAGCTCGATGCTGACGGTGGCGGTTCCGCCCGACATGCTGCACTGGACGACAGGTGGAATTGCGCGCTCGCAGGGATCTCTTTCGCCTTCCGCAAAGAGAGTTGCCGTTGCAACGGCAGCGTGTTCGGCGGCACGAATGGCTTCGGTTGCGCGCTGTATCACCGCAACTCCAGCGAGTAGCCCGAATGCAATCGATGCAATCGATGCAATGGCGATGACGGTCGCCATCGTTCCGGAACCGCGGTCTATGCCGTGACGCACTGGCGAACCTTGTGGTGAGGGATCAGCGGAATGGGCGGGCTGAGCGTGGCCGTAACGCAAACGGACGATGTGGACTCCTCAATCGACCACGTTGCGCCTGGCAGCGCAAACCGCGCACTGGCAAGAACAGACTCGTGCCCAACACCTCGACTAATCGACATGGCCGTTTCCGAGGCGACCATCGTCGCAGTGACGCCGTCCATTCCCCACCGCAACGCCCCGAGTGCCA
>JBJOQU010000079.1:0-12739 GCA_046049745.1 Actinomycetota bacterium
CAGTGTCTCTGCCGCTCAAGGAATTCGAACTGCTCGAATACTTGATGGACAACGTCAACCGAGTCCTGACCCGCGGTCAAATCATCGACCGGGTGTGGGGCTCGAATTATTACGGTGACACGAAGACGCTCGATGTTCACATCAAGCGCATTCGCGCGAAAATCGAGCAAGACCCTGCGAACCCGTCACTAGTGGTGACGGTTCGAGGCCTCGGCTACAAGTTCGAGGTCTAGATCAGGGGACGCGGCGAAGCCACTCGTCGTGACGGTTCGTGGCCTTGGCTACAAGTTTGAGGTCTAGATCAGGGGACGCGGCGAAGCCACTCGTCGCTCGTGAACTTTGAGTCGACCAATTCGCGCATACGCGCCTGCTCGCTTTCGGTGAGTGAGCCATCGCGCAGGCCGTATAGCGTGCGGAACGTCGAGACCATCACATCGATGACCTCTGTGCGTGTCATGCCCGACTGCGACTTGATGGGGTCAACGCGTTTGCCGGCGCTGGCGACACCCTTGTCGCTCAGTTTCTCGCGCCCAATTCGCAAGACCTGCATCATCGTGTCCGCGTCGATGTCATACGCCATCGTGACGTGATGGAGAACGGCACCGTTGCCGAGTCGCTTTTGAGCCGCGCCGCCGATCTTGCCGAGAGGGCTGGCGATGTCATTGAGCGGCTTGTACTCGGCGGCGATACCGATCGAGTGAAGGGCCTGCAAGACCCAATCGTCAAGGAACGCATAGCTGTCCGCGAAGGACATCCCCTGCACCAATTCAGCCGGTGCGTAAATCGAATACGTGATGGTGTTTCCCGGCTCAATAAACATCGTGCCGCCACCACTGATTCGGCGGTGAACACCAATTCCGCGCGCTGCTGCCTCATCACCGTCCACTTCGTTGAGAAGAGACTGGAAGGAACCGATGATTATCGCGGGTTCGGCCCACTCCCAGATTCGAAGAGTCGGTCCGCGACGACCGGCACCGAGTTCTTCTGCAAGAACCTGGTCGAGCGCCATGTGCTCCGCCGCCGTCATGGGGACGGGAGCGATGTATTCCCAGTCGTACTCGGTGAACGACCGCGCGTGTGCGATGGCGCGACGAACGGCGGTGGCGACTGCTTCAGGGTGGAAACCGAGCATGACGACGTCAGCGGGGAGTGCGTCGCGCACGCGTCGAGCGATTTCTCCTGCATCAGCATCGACGGGCAACCCTTCGATTGCAGCCGTCATCGCGTCCAGTGCTTCATCGGGCTCGAGGAAAAAGTCGCCGGACAGTTTCACATTGGCCAGGTGACCGTCTAGTTCACTTGCCTCAACGACGACGAGTTTGCCGCCGGGAACCTTGTATTCGCCCTTCATCGAGCGGCGATTTCCAGTCGCGCATCAATCCAGGAGAAGACGTCGCCCCAGACCTCGGAACGATTCGTCTCGAAGAAGATTTCGTGGCGGGCGCCCGCGTACACGATGAGTTCGACGTCGGAATAGCCTGCCTTGACGTAACGCGAGGCGAGTGCGGCGACGCTCTTTTCGTTGCCGAGTGAATCCGAGCCGCCCTGGATGATCAGCAGCGGGATGTCCCGGTGAGCACGTTTCGGCAGCCCGATGAGCTTGAGTGCGCCTGCGACGCCGAACTGGGCCATCGCGTTGGCGTTGAACGTGAGCGGGTCGTCCCGAAACGCGTGGTGAGCGGCGACATCACGATTGAGCCACTCGTGTCCGGTTTCACCGAGGTGCTTAAACCCAGCGTTGAGGTCTCCCGCGTTCATCGTGAACGGCGTGCGCAACGCGGTGCCCGACCACACGACAAGATCGGCGTCCAGACTTCCCGCATCGAGCGCAATCTGGCCGAAGAGTGAGCCCATCGAGTGACCGACGAAAACGACGGGAAGTCCGGTGTTTTCCGAGCGCGCGATCGCGGTGAGCTGGTTGATGGCATCGATGGCGCCGTCGATACCTCGAGGACCGGGATGTCCGAACTTCGAAACGTCGCCCTTCCACTGTTCGCGCCATGTTTCGCCGTGGCCGCGGTGATCGTCCGCGTAGACGACGAAGCCGCGGCGCGCGAACTCTTCGGCGAGTTCGGCGTAGCGCTGTGAATGGTCACCCTGTCCGTGGGAAATTTGCGCGATTCCACGAGGTTTCGAGGTGCTCCAGCGCGTGTAGTGAATTGTGACGCCGTCCGCGTCAACAAAGGTGCGATGTTCGGATGCGGTCTGAGCCATAGGGCAAGTGTAGGAGGTTGGTGCTGGCAACGGCGAGCGTAGGATGAGAGCGTGGTTCGCCGTCGGAAGTCCTCTCCGCACGAACCGCGCCCCACAATGTTTCGGGCACTCGCGACGCGTAACTTCCGTCTCTGGATTGTCGGTGCACTCATCGCGAACATCGGATCGTGGGCTCAACGCACGGCGCAAGACTGGCTCGTTCTCACCGAGCTGACGGACAATGACGCCGTTGCAGTCGGGATCTCGCTCTCACTGCAGTTCGGTCCAATCTTCATTCTTGGCCCATTCATCGGGCCGCTCATCGACCGCGTCAATGGCCGAACCATCATCCTCATCACGACCAGCGTCGAGTTGCTTCTCGGGCTCGTCCTCGGAGTCGCTGTTGTCGCAGGAGTTGCATCCCTGCCGCTCGTGTACGCCTTGGCCCTTGCACTAGGAGTCTCGCAAGCGTTCGAAGCGCCCGCGCGAATGGCGTTCGTCAGCGAATTGGTCGGGAAAGCCAACATTTCCAACGCCGTCGGCATGAATTCGATGATGTTCAACACCTCTCGACTCGTTGGACCGGCAATCGCGGGCGTCGCCATCACGACCGTTGGAACTGGTTGGACACTGACAATCGCCGCGGCGGCATATGCGGCGGCCGTCATCGCAATTGTGGCGCTTCGCGCACAGGAACTTTTTCCGGTCAATAAGGTCGGCAAAGCAAAGGGGCAATTCCTCGACGGGCTTCGGTACATCCAGTCACGGACCGACATCGTCATCGTGTTGTCCATGGCGTTCGTGGTCGGTGCGCTCGTATTCAACTTCGGCATTTTCTCGGCGACGATGGCTGTCATCGAGTTCGGTCTTGGCGCACACGACTACGGATTTATCACGTCCGCCCTGGCTGTCGGGTCAATGGCGGGCGCGTTAATCGTCGCTCGGTCGACCCGGCCACGCCTTTCCGTCATCATCGTCGCAGCAGCCACGATCGCCGTCGGGGCGACGCTGGCCGCACTCGCTCCTACCGTGACGACGTTTGTCGTGCTTTATCCCATTCTTGGGCTCGGGGCGATTCTCATGGTCGCGACGAGTAACTCGTACCTTCAGGTGTCAACCGACGACGAGTTCCGTGGTCGCGTCATGGCCATCTATTCGACCGTCGTGATTGGGGGCACCCCGTTCGGGTCGCCCTTGGTCGGATTCGTCGCGAACACTCTTGGCCCTCGGTGGGCAATCGGTGTCGCTGCGATTGGTGGGCTCGCCGCCGCGTTGATTGGGTTCATCTGGATGCGCGCCGGTCACCACATCCGCACGTCGGAAACGATTCGGTCGGCATTCCGCCACACGGACGAGGGTGACACGACCGCGACCCAACTCATCACGATTGTTCACAAGACCCCGTAAACGCGTGATTCCTGCGTCTGATTCCCCTGGCACGCGCGATACCTCGTAGAGTTAAGGCATGGACGCAACCGACCGCCGAATTATCGAACAACTGCGTGACAACGCTAGGGCCGGTTATGCAGACATTGGTGACGTCGTCGGATTGTCCGCGAGCGCCGTCAAGCGCCGAATCGATCGACTCGTTGAAACAGGTGCGATTCGTGGTTTTACCGTCCAGGTCGACCCCGCTGCCGAAGGTGTTGGCGTCGAGGCATACGTCGAGTTGTACTGCCGCGGAACGGTGGCGCCCGACGAACTTCGAACGATCCTTCAGGCCGTACCCGAGGTCGTTTATGCCGGAACGGTCTCAGGACAGGCGGACGCCATCCTGCACATGCGTGCACATTCAATTCCGGCGCTCGAGGCAGCGCTGGAAAAGGTACGTCACGCTCCGAACGTCGATCACACGCGCTCGTCCATCCTGCTGTCCAGGCTCGTCCACCGTCGCATCCTCTAGCTTTTTGTCATGACATGGCGCGGGGTTGCTAGCCAAACCGCGAGAATAGTTGCATGCGTATTGGAGTCCTGACCTCGGGTGGCGACGCACCCGGTCTCAATGCCGTCATTCGCGGTGCCGTTCTCAACGGCGAACGCCAGTACGGACTCGACTTCGTCGGTATCCGCGACGGTTGGCGTGGATTGGTCGACGCGGACTTCCAGCAACTCGAGCGCTCTGATGTCAAGGGAATCGGCAAACTCGGTGGAACTATCCTCGGTTCGTCCCGAACAAACCCGTTCGAGGGCAACGGCGGTATCGACCGCATCAACCAGGTGATGGCCGACGCCAAGATGGATGCCCTGCTGGTGATTGGCGGCGAAGGAACGCTCGCTGCGGCGAATCGTCTTGCCGAGGCAGGAATCAAGATTGTCGGAGTCCCGAAGACGGTCGACAACGATCTGTCTGCAACCGACTACACCTTCGGTTTTGACACCGCCGTCAACATCGCGACGGACGCGATGGACCGCCTTCGCACGACCGGCGACTCGCATCACCGTTGCATGGTGGCCGAAGTCATGGGCCGTCACGTCGGTTGGATAGCTCTCCACTCGGGAATGGCCGCCGGCGCGCACGCCATTCTGATCCCGGAACGCAAGACGTCTCTCGAGGAAATTGTCGGCTGGGTTCAGTCCGCCGCATCGCGTGGCCGCGCGCCGCTTGTCTGTGTCGCCGAGGGGTTCTTGCTCGACACGATGGACGACGCTCACTCCGAGCGCGGTCTTGATGCATTCGGTCGCCCCCGTCTCGGGGGAATTGGCGAGAAGCTGGCGCCGCTGATCGAACAGGCAACGGGAATCGAAACCCGCGCAACCACTCTTGGCCACATCCAGCGCGGTGGAACCCCCTCAGCTTTCGACCGTGTTCTCGCGACGCGATTCGGAATGAACGCCGCGCGAATCATTTCAGAAGAGGGCTGGGGCCAGATGGTGGCGCTTCGCGGCACCGACATCGTGACCTCTCCGTTCGAGGCGGCGCTGGGCCAGCTCAAGCAGGTCCCGATGGACCGCTGGGACGAAGCCTCGCTTCTCTTCGGCTAAGCGTCGAGGTAGTCGAGCAGCGCGTCAATCAGCGCTTCGTTGGTTCGTTCGGTCGCGGTAGCGGACACTGACAACCCAACGTTGTTGGCGTCATACGCGGTTCGCGGGCCGATGCAGACGATTGCCGTCGACTCGGGAATGGGTCGGAGTTGCTCAGCCAAGTATCGTGCAACGCTTCCGGAAGAAACCAGGATTGACGTAATCGATCCGTCTCGAACGCCTTCGATGACATCAGTCGGAAGACCGACGCCCACCGTCTTGTAGGCGGACACGAAACGGGCTGCAATCTCGCGCTCGGCAAGGCCTGCTTCGAGCACGGGTTCCGATGTCTCGGCGTGCGGCACAAGCACGCGCGCGGTGTCAAAGCCGGCGGGAAGATTGGCGAGGAATCCGCGCGGCGAGTTGTCCGTCGTCGGAACGAAATCTACTCGGAAGCCGGCAAACGTCAACGCCTGTTCCGTGGTTTCACCAATCGCGGCGACCTTGGTCGATTCCGGGATAGCAATGCGAAGGTGACGAAGAACGTCGACCGCCGTCGCACTGGTCAGGATGAGCCACTCGAAGGCGCCGTTTTGCAGTTCAGAAAGTGCCTCGTCCAGAGCGGCCGAGTTGTCTGCCGACGCGAAATTGATGACGGGTGCAACGACTGCGCGTGCGCCGAGAACTGTCAGCCGATTGGTGATGTCCTGTGCGAAATCGCCACCACGAGGAATGAGAACGGTCTGGCCGGCAAGACGTTTGACGATCGGGATGCTCGACGTGGGCGAAACTTCCCGAATGGCGAAATCAGTCATCCCCGAAAACCGCCCATGCCACCGTGCTGATGATGACGACGCCGAGAACTCCGGCTCCGATCCACCACGGAACGGGGTTCCCTTGGTAAGACGCGGTTACGCGCTCGGTGAGAATCTTGCGCTGTGCGTCAACATCTAGCTTGTGTTCGAGTTCGCCAATACTTCCCGCAAGTCGTGCGCGCTTGGCGGCGATGTCAGCGGCAATGCGCTCGCGCTCACTCATCGTCGGCTCGCTTCCCGATGTTCTTAAAGTCCGCGGCGATCTGATCGACCGACTCAAAAGGAGTGAACCCCTTCTTGATCGAGCCAATTCCGGCCCCGATCAGGATGAGACCAATAAGCAGCGCCGACCCAGCGACGACAAGGGCCGCCGCCCAGGCGGGCATGACGAGCGACAGAGCAAGGATTCCTGCGACGACGAGCATCACGAGGAAGGCCGACACCAGGGTGACACCGAGAGTGACTAGTCCAAGTCCGACACCGGCCGCGCGAAGCTTCGACGCGAGTTCGGTCTGAAGTAGACGGATCTCGGCGCGAACCAGATCGCTCAGTTCACGCGGAAGGTCGGCGAGAAGCCGAAAGAATCCGCGGCGGTGTGTGTCCTCGGACATGAACTACTTTCCTGCCGACTCCGTTGGGGATGCGGTGGTCGTCTTCGTTGACGCCTTGGGCTTGGATGCGGTCTTTGCCGCGGGCTTTGCAGCCGGCTTCGATGCGGCGGGCTTGGTGCCGCGGGCTTCGTCAACCTTTGCGGCGACCTTCTTGGCGTTCGCGCTGACGAAATCGACTACTTCGGGGGCATTGTCCTTGACGAACTGAGTGGCAACCGTGACCTGCTCCTGGACGCGAGGGTCGTTCCAGACCTTCAACGCAGCAGACTTCATTTGGTTGTAGCGAGCACGACCTGCGCGGGTACCGAAAACGTAGCCGACCCCGAGTCCGAGCGCGAAGAGAACCTTGCCTCGCATGTTGCCTCCTATATATGCCTTACAAGGTATTAACAGTAACGCTGATTTGAGGGGCACAAAATCCCGAATGCCCCCACTTCGAGAGTGAGGATCGCGTCGCTACCAAATCCTGACGCGCTCTGCGGGGGCGAGCCACATGGCGTCCCCCTCGGTAACCCCGAACGTCTCATGGAAGAGGTCGAGATTGCGCGCGATTTGATTGCAGCGGAACTCGGTCGGCGAGTGCGGATCGATCGTGAGCAGTCGAAGCGCCTCTTCGTCGCGAGCCGCTTGGCGCCACACTTGCGCCCAGGACAGCAAGAAACGTTCGGCGCCGGTTAACCCGTCGATGACAGGCGGTTCTTCGCCGCCGAGAGACAGTTGATAGGCCTTCCACGCGATGGAGAGCCCGCCCAAGTCGCCGATGTTCTCCCCGATCGTGAGTTCGCCATTGACGTGGTGACCGGGAAGGGCTGCCGGTTCAAGCGCGTTGTACTGGTCAATGAGTGCACGAGTGCGTTCGGTGAAGCGTTCGCGGTCCTCGTCCGACCACCAGTTCGACAAACGACCATCACCGTCGAATTCCGATCCTTGGTCGTCGAAGCCGTGGCCGATTTCATGGCCGATGACCCCACCGATGCCGCCATAATTGGCAGCGGGGTCGGCGGTGACGTCGAAGAACGGCCACTGCAAAATCGCAGCGGGGAAGACGATTTCGTTGAAGCCGGGGTTGTAATAGGCGTTGACCGTCTGCGGCAACATGAACCACTCGTCGCGGTCGATCGGCTTGCCCACCTTGCCCAATTCACGCGCAAACTCGAATTCAGCGACCGCGGTGACATTCGCAACCAGGTCGTCCGCGTACACCGTGATGGACGAGTAGTCGCGCCACTTTGCGGGGTAACCGATCTTGGGAGTGAACTTGTCAAGTTTCTCCAAGGCGCGCACCTTGGTCTCGGCGCTCATCCAGTCAAGGCTCGTGATCGAGTCACGGTAGGCCTCGGTGAGGTTGGAGATGAGGACGTCCATCGCCGCCTTGGCGGCCGGCGGGTAGTGGCGCTCGACATAAATCTTTCCGATTGCTTCGCCCAATGCGCCCTCGGTGAAGGAAACACCACGCTTCCAGCGAGCGCGCTGTTGCGGCGTTCCCGAGAGCGTCTTGCCGTAGAACTCAAAATTTGCTACCGAAAAATCGTTCGACAGATACGGTGCGAGACCGTGGATGACCTGCCAACGAAGCCAATCACCGAGCTCGTCGTGCGAAGCGGATTCGATGACCGCACGAACATCCTCGATGAACGACGGCTGCCGGACGACGACCTCGGTGAAGACGACCTCGGAAACATCCAGTGCGTCGCGCCACGGAGCGGCAATCGGCCCCAACGCCGAGGCGAACTCAGTCCACGGTGTGAGGTTGTACGTCGCGTGGGTGTCGCGGCAGCGGACGTTGTCCCAGTGACCGGCGGCGATGCGGGTTTCGACTCCGAAGACACGTTCGGCGCGTTCCGCCGCGTCGGCGAACCCGGCGAGAGTGAACATGCGTTCGAGGTGCCCCCGATACGCGTCACGAATCTCGGCGAAAGTGTCCTCGCGGTAGTACGACTCATCGGGAAGTCCAAGGCCGCCCTGTTCGACGAAGAGCAAATAACGCTCGGGGTCGCCCGGGTCGTTGTCGACCCACATGGACACAAAGGAGCCAATTCCCTGGCGTTCGAAGCGCCCGAGAAGTTCGATGA
The DNA here is from genome assembly GCA_046049745.1 of Actinomycetota bacterium. Taxonomy (GTDB): domain Bacteria; phylum Actinomycetota; class Actinomycetes; order Actinomycetales; family Microbacteriaceae; genus MWH-TA3. The sequence continues at coordinate 8,653 of JBJOQU010000079.1, forward strand.
GTGCGGTGAGCGAGTCGGCAGTGTCGATTTGGGCGAGCAACGGTCGAAGCGGCTCAGCTCCCAGTTCGTTGACGCGTTCCTCGTTCATGAACGAGGTGAACAGGTCGCCCACCTTGCGGGCTTCTGTGCCTGGCTCCGCGTTCTGGCACTCTTCGATGATCGTACGAACGGCCTTCTCCGCCTCTTCGGCGAGGATGAGGAAGGACCCGTACCGGGCGCGGTCCTCGGGGATCGGGTTGGCGTCGATCCACTTTTGGTTCATGTGACGGTAAAGGTCATCCGCGGGGCGGATTCCGTCGTGACGGTTGGCAAGTTCGATTCCTGAGTGCACCATGGTTCCACCCTACGATGTAGAGGTGACAACAGTCCCTGACACTTTCGACCTGACCGGTCGCACCGCCCTTGTGACCGGTGCCGGCAGCGCCGAGGGGATTGGTTTCGCCGCAGCACGGGAACTCGGGTTGCTCGGTGCCGCCATCGTAATCACCGCGACGACGGCTCGCGTTGACAATCGCGTGCGCGAACTGGAGGCACTCGGAATAGACGCCAACGGAATCGTCGCGCGATTGGAATCCCCAGAGCTGGTTGACGCGATGGTTGCTGACCTGGGTTCCCGCAAGATTTCCCCCGACATCGTCGTCAACAATGCGGGCATGATCGCCACGGGCGACGACTGGGCGCGCGGTGACCTGTCGATGCCCGCCGACCACTGGCAGGCGACCATCGACGCGAATCTGTCGTCGACGTTTTATGTTTCTCGAGCGCTTCTGCCCGCGATGATCGAGCGCGGCTGGGGCCGCATCATCAACGTGGCGTCCACCACGGGTGGCGTCGGAGCCGCGCGCGACGACATCGCATACGCCGCGGCAAAGGCTGGCGTCGTCGGATTGACGAGGGCTCTCGCTGTGGATTCTGCCATCCACGGCGTGACCGTCAACGCGGTCGCACCCGGTTGGATTGCCACAGCGTCGCAACTGGAGTCAGAAGTCATCGAGGGAACTCTCGTCCCCGCCGGTCGAAGCGGAACTCCGGGGGAAGTTGGTTCCGTCATCGCGTCCCTTGCGATTCCGGGCGCCAGTTACATCACGGGACAGCTCGTCGTCGTCGACGGGGGTAACGCGATTGCCGAAGAACGTCGTTTCGCTCGGGGCGATTCGTGAGGCTTGTGGTGGCGACGTGTTCCGTTGCCTATTCGGGACGACTGTCGGCACACTTGCCGTTGGCAACGCGCGTGCTGATGTTCAAGGAAGACGGCAGCGTGCTCATCCATTCCGATGGCGGGTCGTACAAACCTCTCAACTGGATGAGTCCGCCCTGCGTGACTGACGCGATCGACGTGGACGACGCACAACGCGAGGCCGGGGTGATCGAACAGTGGAAAGTGACTCACACGAAGACGGCGGACATCCTCGTCATATCGGTTCACGAAATTCACCACGATTCGTCACACGAACTCGGTGTTGACCCGGGGCTCATCAAGGACGGTGTCGAGGCCGACCTGCAAAAGTTGTCAGCCGAACACATCGAGGTTTATGGCGAGGGGTTCACGCTGATCCGTCGCGAATACTTCACGGCTATCGGGCCGGTCGACATCTTGGCGCGAGATGCCAACGGGGAAACAGTCGCCATCGAGATCAAGCGCCGCGGCGACATCGACGGTGTTGAGCAACTCACCCGATATCTCGACCTCCTCAATCGCGACTCGACGCTGGCACCCGTTCACGGCATTTTTGCTGCGCAAGAAATCAAGCCTCAAGCGCGCACCCTCGCCGAGGATCGCGGGATTCGCTGTGTTGTGCTCGACCTCGACGACTTGCGGGGTCTCGACACCTCGCACGACAAGTTGTTCTAATGCGCCCGTACGACATCGTCCTGTGGGATCTCGACGGCACGATTATGGACTCGGCCGAAGGCATCTACGTGTCATTTGAGCACACGTTCCGCGAAATGGGGCTCGTCGCTCCTGACCGGTCCGAGTTACGCACATTCCTAGGGCCGCCGCTGCTGTCCACGTTTGGGGAGCTGTTGGGATTCTCGCCCGTCGACACCCGACGAGCAATCGAGATTTATCGCGAGAATTACCACTCCATCGGTGCGTTCACTGCGGCACCGTATGACGGCGTCCCCGAACTCATCACCGAGGTGCGCGCAGCGGGGATGGTGACGGCACTTGCTACGTCAAAGGCGCAGACGGCTGCTCGGCTGGTGACCGAACACTTCGCTCTCGACGGGCTCTTCGACATTTATGGGTGCGCGACCGATGATGACACGCGCAAGACAAAGGCCGATGTGCTGGAGTTCATCCTGGACGAACTCGGTGATCACGGACTGAAGCGCGACCGAATCGTTCTTGTAGGCGATCGGATTCACGACGTCGAAGGCGCCAATGAATTCGGCATCGATTGCGTGCTCGTCGAATGGGGTTACGCAGCAGAGGAAGAGTTCGCCGCTGCAACCGCTACCGTATCCAGCGTCCCCGAACTGCGGGAATTTCTGCGGCTTTAGCGGCGCAGCCGGAACAGGGCGAGTCGACCCGAGTTCAACACGACGAATACTGATGAGAACGCCATCGCGAGACCGGCGACCGCAGGCCCGACAATCCCCAGCATTGCGATGGGAATCGCGAGCGCGTTGTAGCCGAACGCCCACCACAGGTTTCCGCGAATAGTGCCGAGCGTCGAACGGGACAGGCGGATTGCGTCGGCAACGCGTCGAACGTCTGCGGACACGATGACGATGTCACTTGCTTCGATTGCGACGTCCGTTCCGCCACCCATGGCGATTCCACAATCCGCTTGAGCGAGTGCGGCTGCGTCATTAATGCCGTCGCCGACCATAGCGACAACGCGTCCCTCGACGTGAAGTCGTGTAATCAGATCGCGCTTGTCGGCAGGAAGCATCGGGGCGTGGATCTCGTCGACCCCGACCTCAGCACCAATTCGACGTGCGACGCTCTCAGAATCACCGGAGGCAAGAATAGTGCGAAGCCCCAAAGCCTGAAGGGCGGCGACAGCAGCCGCGGATGATGGGCGAACCGGATCGCTGACGGCAATGGCACCCATGATTCGGTCATCGTGAGTCAGGACCGAGACGGTGTGACCGTTGTCTGACCAACCGTCGACGGTTGCTCGCAGTTCATCGCTGATGGCTGAGCCTTCGGCGAGCGCCCAACCCAAGGTTCCGACGCGAACACGCGTTGTGCTGAGGTACCCGACAACGCCGTATCCCGGAACGGCCACGATGTCGGTTCCGGTGGGGATGTCCAAACCACGAGCCGTCGCCTCAGCAACGATTGCCCTGGCGATGGGGTGGTCAGTGCCCATGTCGATTCGGGCGGCGTCAGACAACACAACCGTGTCTTCGAGTCCGTCACCCGCAATGCCCACAACGGCAGGTCGTCCAGCTGTCAAGGTCCCGGTCTTGTCGAACACGATGGTGTCGATGCGTCGAGTGCTTTCTAGGACGTCAGTGCCACGGATGACTATTCCGCTGCGAGCGCCTCGCCCCGTGCCGACGAGCAATGCCATCGGTGTCGCAAGACCCAGTGCACACGGGCACGCCACGACGAGAGTCGCGACCGCGACGGATATTGCTCGAGTCAGATCGAGGTCGATGAGATACCAACTGACCCCGGCACCGACAGCGAGCACGATCACGAGGGGGACAAAAACGGCGGAGACTCGGTCAACAAGTTTCTGAACGGGCGCCTTCGCGGCCTGTGCGGCCTCGACCATTCGCGTGAGCCGAGACAATTCGGTCGCCGATCCGACCGCAGTTGCTTCGATGACCAGTCTTCCCGCGGTATTGATGATTCCCCCCGTGACTCGGGAACCCGGTCCGACGGCAACGGGCATGCTTTCGCCCGTCACCGAACTTGCATCGACTGTGGATGACCCTTCAATCACGATTCCGTCTGTTGCGACGATCCCGCCCGCGAGCACGACGAAACGATCACCGACCTGCAGCGCCCCAGCGGGAAGGCTCACTTCGCGTCCGTCAACGAGCAGAATGGCGTCCTTTGCAGCAACGTCCAACAGTGCGGTGAGTGAACGGCGAGCATTTCGCTTGGCCCGCGACTCGAGAAGCC
>JBJOQU010000080.1:0-3398 GCA_046049745.1 Actinomycetota bacterium
TGGTCATCACACTCCAGCAATCGTCAGCGGTGACGCGCGACCGCGTGATTTTCTCCGTCGGATTCGGGCGCAGCCCGCACGGGCGCGTCCTCAGCGACCTCGGCTCGCTCTCCTCGTCCGACGGCCTGCGACTCGTTGCGGTGGCCGTCACGCGCGCAAACCACCACCTCACGGTCATCTCGTCGCTAGCAACAGCTGAACTTCGCGAAGAACGCATGTCTGATGGTGCCCGCGCTCTGGGTGAATTCATCGACGACACACTGGCCTTCGTGCCGCCGACGAGCACCAACCACCCCTTGCTCGATGATCTTGGCCGTCGACTCGAACAGCGCGGCGCGCTTCTCGTCGCCGATGTTCCCGGTATTCCCCTTGCCGCCCGAATCGGTGACGACTGCATTGCCATCGATATCGACGACAACCTGATGGGCATGAGCCTGCGTGAGGGGCTGCGAATCCGACCCGCCATGCTCGCTCGCTGTGGTTGGAAGTATTCCCGCGTCCACGAACTTCAGTTGTTCCTCAGCCCCGACATCGTCGCGGACCGTCTCCTCAAGGAAATCCGTGGCGGACAAGCCTCCGCGTAAGCGTCGCGTACAACGACCGGCCCCGGAAGGAACTGACCCGAAGCCGTCGCCGGAACCCGAACGCCATGCCCCCACCGAAAACGACGATCGGTTGAAATTGGACAAACCGCCGCATTACTGAACGGTGTATACATCCCGTTCGGTGATGATGACGTCGACCCCGACGTCGTGGCTTTCCACCGGGACGTCGAGCACCACATCGGATTCGAATACGACCCCGACAACGAAGGTTGACGGATCAAGGCCGGCAAGGAAACGGTCGTAGTAGCCCTTGCCCCATCCCAAGCGGTGGCCGTTCCGGTCGACTGCAGCGGCGGGAACAAGAACGACGTCGACATCGGTTGCGTGCACGCGTTCGCCAGATGTTGGAATGGGCATTCCCATCGCATCTGTCGTCATGTCGTCAACAAAGCCACGTTCGAGGCAAATCCAGTCGAGAAGCCCATCGGGTGTTGAGATCGGAACGCACACCTCGATTCCTTTCGCGACGAGCGACTCCAACACGTCCAGAATGGGCGGTTCGGAAGAGGTCGGAATGAAGGCGGCGACGCGGCGCCACTCTTCCTCGGCAATCAGGGTGGTGAGCGCGACGCCGAAACCAGCTGCGGCGTCTTCACGTTCCGCTGCGCTTCGGGCCGCGCGCGTGAGCCGGACGAACTGCCGCAGTTCCGATTTGACGTCGCCGACTGACATGAGCCCATCCTATTGACGGGCCTACACGATAGCCTTGAGTAATGACGTCACGACTGTCGAAAGCGGTCATCCCCGCAGCCGGATTGGGTACTCGATTCCTTCCGGCAACAAAGGCGATGCCGAAAGAAATGTTGCCCGTTGTCGACAAACCAGCGATCCAGTACGTGGTGGAAGAGGCCGTGCGCAATGGTCTGACTGACGTGCTCATGGTCACCGGTCGCAACAAGAACGCACTCGAAAACCACTTCGACAACGTCCCGGAACTCGAGTCGGTTCTCGAACAAAAGGGTGACCAGACCCGTCTTCTCACCGTCACGCAATCCGCAGATCTTGCGGATATGCATTACGTCCGGCAGGGTGCCCCGCGAGGACTCGGGCACGCAGTTCTGCGCTCCCAAATGCACGTTGGCGATAACCCCTTCGCGGTTCTCCTCGGTGACGACCTCATTGATGAGCGCGACAACGTGCTCGGACCGATGATCGCCGCTCACGAAAAGCACGGCGCTTCCGTCATCGCACTCATGGAAATCCCGAAAGACCTGACCGACCACTACGGCATCGCCACCGTCGAGTCGATCGGCGAAGGCGACATCGTTCGAATCGTCGACCTCGTCGAGAAGCCCGCACCAGAGGACGCCCCGTCGAACCTCGCGGTTATCGGCCGTTACGTTCTCAAGCCCGATGTTTACGGCGTTCTCGAACAGACGCTTCCCGGTAAGGGAAACGAGATTCAGCTCACCGATGCGCTTCGCCACATGGCGACCAACAACATCGCCGGGGGTGTCTACGGCTACATTTTCCGGGGCCGTCGGTACGATACCGGGGACAAACTTGACTACATCAAGGCGATTGTCCGGCTCGCACTTCAACGCGATGACCTCGGACCGCTTCTCGAGCAGTGGCTCGATGTCGAGTCACACAGACGCAAGTGATTTTCGTCCCGACTCTGACTCACGGTGATGTCACCGTACGTTCGGTTCGCCCGCGGGACGCGAGGACGCTGACCCGTCTTCTCAAGGAGAACCGAACGTGGCTCCAGAAGTGGGAGGCGACGGTCCCTGGATACGAGGGGTTACCGCCCGTCGGCGACATGATCCGAGGAGTCCTTCGCCTTGCACGCAAGGACCAGGTCGCGCCGTTTGTTATTGAGTATCGCGGCCATGTCGTTGGGCAGGTGACCCTCAGCGGGTTGTCGTTCGGGTCACTCGCATCGGGCGCTATCGGGTATTGGATCGCGCAGTCGGCCGCAGGCAAGGGAATCACCCCTCTCGCAGTCGCTCTCGTCACTGACTGGGCGTTCACGAACCTCGGAATCCACCGCGTCGAAGTGTGCATTCGGCCGGAAAACGAAGCGTCGCTTCACGTCGTCCGCAAACTAGGGATGCGATACGAGGGCCTTCGGCGCCGGTACATCCACATCGATGGAGATTGGCGAGACCACTTCTGCTTCGCCGTCACCATTGACGAAGTTTTGGGGGGAGTCCTCGCACGGCTCGTCAGGGGAACGGCGGATCCCAGCCTCGCCGAGATTCCCGAAGCCGACCGGATTGCGGCGCAAACTCCCATCCGATAGCGACACGCGACCGCCGGCTTCCCGCGTTCTCGCTCTCGCCGATTTACCTTAGAGAACATGGGAAGCGGAATGGGAACAACTCTGACGCTCATCATCGCGGGCGTCCTGTGGCTGGTGTATTTGGCCCCGGCGCTTCGCCGCAATCGCGAATTTGAAGCGACTCAAAAGAACGCCATTCGCATCAACCAGGCGCTTCGGGCTTTTGCCCAGACGACGGAAACTCCTGACGAGATCGTGACCGAACTGTCGAACCGCGAGGCGCTCATTCGCCAGCGCGAACGTGACCGAATTGAACGCGAGCGCGAACGGGCCTTGCGCGCTCAGGTTCGCGCCGAAGTGCGCGCCGAGGACCCTTACGCGGCATCCCGCCAACGGTCAATCAAATTGGGCCTGTCCGCGCTCGCCCTCGTGTCTCTCGTTGCTACCGGGGTCTTTGGGTACACGGGGCAGTGGGCTCCGACCTTAGTTTCACTAGGTGTGCTCGGGCTGTCTGCGGTTGGTTTGGTCGTGCTCAACGGCACGCGAGTCGAGGCTCCAGTGGCACAACG
>JBJOQU010000081.1:0-5629 GCA_046049745.1 Actinomycetota bacterium
GAATCTTGCTGCCGGCGCCGATCGTCGAATTCTTGGTCTCGACAAACGCGCCGATTTTTCCGTTCGGACCGAGGACCGTTCCGGCGCGAAGATACGAGAACGGCCCGACGGTTGCGTTCGCAGAAATGACGGCGAGAGTCGCATCGACGCGGGTGAGGCTCGCTCCTTCGCCGATTTCACAATCACGAAGAGTGGTGTCCGGCCCAACCGTCGCGTTGGCCGCGATGCTCGTCGCACCATGAAGGAAGGTGCCCGGAAGAATTCGCGCGTCGGACTCGATTGTCACGGCGCGGTCGATCCAGGTGGTCGCTGGGTCGTCGATCGTGACACCGTTCAGCTGGTGACCACGGACAATCATGGCGTTGAGTCGCGCGGCAACGTCCGACAACTGTGCCCGGTCGTTGACTCCGGCGACCATCCATGGGAAGGAAACGGGACGAGCATCAATCGCGTGTTCGGCGGCGAGGAGTCCGAGAACATCCGTCAGATACTTCTCACCTTGCGCGTTCGCCGTCGTCACCTGGGCGAGTGCTGCGCGAAGCGGCGCTGCGCGGAAGACATAGGTACCCGAGTTGACCTCGGTGATGTCGAGTTCAGCCTCGTCCGCAACGGCGTGCTCGACGATTCGGGTGAAGTGGCTCGCTGACCGAACGATGCGTCCGTAACCGGTCGGGTCGTCAACGATTGCGCTCAGCACAGACGCGACTCGGTCATGTGAACGGTGATCGGCAATGAGGCCGGCCAGTGTTTCCGAATCAAGAAGCGGCACGTCTCCCGACACAACAACAACGTCCCCGTCGAAATCGCCGAGAGCTTCAAGGGCAAGTTCGACGGCGCGACCCGTTCCCGGGACGTCGTCCTGGTCAACAATGGTGACACCGTCGGTGAGTTCAGCGATAACGCCGGCGACAGCATCGCGCTGATGGCGCAGAACCGTCACCGTGTGTTGCGGGTGCAGGGCGGCCACCGTCGATAAGACGTGGCCGATCATCGGTATTCCCGCGATGGGGTGAAGAACCTTCGCGAGAGAGGACTTCATTCGCGTCCCTTCGCCTGCGGCGAGTACCACCACGGCGAGCGAGGAATCGGTCATGTCCCCATTCTGCCACCCGAGCGCCCACGCCTCTACGGCGAACCGCCAAACGGTTTCAGTCGGGCAGAATAGAGGTGTCCTTGTGACGGTCCGCCTTAGTGTAATGGCAGCACGGCATCCTTTGGAGATGTTCGGTCTAGGTTCGAATCCTGGAGGCGGAGCCCCTACCGTTCGAGTTTCTCCATCGCCGACAACCATCGAACTTCACGTTCTTCGAGCGTCGTGCTCGCGTCACGTAAACGCGTGGAAAGTCCCGTCAACCCTTCAAAGTCGCTCTGATCGTGCACCGCGAGCTCATCGTGAATCGATTGAACCGTTGCCCGAGCATTCGCAATCTGGCGGTCGAGCGATTTCACCTCCTTTTCCAACGCGTGCTTTTCCGCGCCGGACAGGCTTGACGATGCGACCGCTGGCTTTGCGGCAACAACAGGCTCAACGATGCGCGCATCGAGCCGCAAGTACTCGTCGACACCACCTGGGAGGTGGCGCAGGTGGTGCCCGATGACCGCGTACTGGTTGTCCGTGACGCGTTCCAACAAGTAGCGGTCGTGAGAAACAACGATCAGTGTGCCTGGCCACGAGTCGAGGACATCTTCCAGAGCGGCAAGCATGTCGGTGTCCAAGTCGTTCGTCGGCTCGTCAAGTAACAACACGTTCGGCTCGTCCAAGAGGATCAACAGAATTTGCAGCCGACGCTTCTGACCACCAGACAAATCTTTGACCGGGGTCGACAGGTGTGCGGAACTGAAACCCAGTCGTTCCAGCAACTGTCCCGGAGTCAACTCGACACCGCCGGCGTTGTAATTCGTCTTCAAACGCCCGATGACCTCACGAACTTTATCGTCGAGAATTTCCTCGAGCCCCTCAAGCCTTTGATCGAGTCGGCGCAGGTGGACCGTCTTGCCACGCTTTACTCGACCTGCGGTCGCGGTCAACGAACCATCAATAAGGCCAAGCAAGGTCGACTTTCCGGCACCGTTTCGGCCGAGGATTCCCGTTCGCTCGCCCGGGGCGATTCGCCACTCGATGTCTTCGAGAATCGTGGTTCCGTCGATTGCGAAATCGACCTCGATCAGGTCGACCACGTCCTTGCCCAATCGCTGTGTTGCCATCTTGGCGAGTTCGATTCGGTCACGCGGTGGCGGGACATCCGCAATCAGTTCGGTCGCCGCATCGATCCGGAACTTCGGCTTGCTCGTCCGAGCCGGTGCACCTCGGCGCAACCAGGCGAGTTCCTTGCGCATCAGGTTCTGGCGACGATCCTCGATTGCCGACGCCTGACGTTGGCGCTCGACTCGTTGCAAAATGTAGGCCGCGTATCCACCCTCGAATCGGTCGACCGCCCCGTCGTGGACTTCCCATGTTTCGGTTGAAATCGCGTCGAGGAACCACCGGTCGTGCGTCACGACGACGAGAGCGCCGTCCCCCGTCTTCCAGCGACGGTTGAGGTGTTCGGCCAACCACGAGACACCGGACACGTCGAGGTGGTTCGTCGGTTCATCGAGAAGCAGCACATCCCAATCCCCGACAAGAAGTTTCGCCAGCGCTGTTCGGCGACGTTGGCCACCGGACAGCGAACCGATTGTCGCGTTGACATCGACGTCGGAGAGGAGGCCCGTGAGCACCGCGCGAATGACGGGATTGCCCGCCCATTCATGTTCCGGCCCGTCGCCGACGACCGTCTGTGCGACCGTCGCGTCGTCCTCGAACACGTCGTCCTGCGTCAGCGTTCCGATTCGAATACCGCCTCGAAGCGTCACACGGCCCGAGTCCGCAATGAGCGTTCCACCGATGATCGAAAGCAGCGTCGACTTGCCATCTCCGTTACGTCCAACCACCCCGATGCGGTCGCCGGCGTGGACTCCGATGGTCACATCGTTCAACACGACCCGGTTCGGGTATTCGTGCGAGATGCTTTCAAGGCCGACGAGGTTCACTCGGTCAGTTTAGGGAGTCAATCTCTGGGAGAATGAAGGAGTGAAACAACGCCTGCTCTCAATCCTCACGATTGGCTTGGCCGTTTCCTGGATTCTCATCGACCAGGCCACCAAGTGGCTTGCCGAAACCTATCTTGAGCCGGGTGTTCCCATCCCGCTCATCGGTGAAGTCTTGCAGTTGCGTTTGGTTTACAACCCTGGCGCAGCGTTCGGACTGGGCACGGGATACACCTGGATCCTGACCCTCATCGCGGGTGTCGTCGCACTCGGACTGGGATACTTCTCAACCCGCGTTCACCGCTACAACTGGGCTCTCGTTCTCGGGTCGATGCTCGGCGGTGCCGTCTCGCACTTTTTCGACAGGTTGCTGCGCCCCCCGGCTTTCGCCAACGGCCACATTGTTGACTTCATCGACTACGGCGGGTTCTTCGTCGGCAACATTGCTGACATCGCACTCGTCGGCGCCGCAATCGGCGCAGTACTTCTGAGTTTCTTCGGGGTTCCGTTCAGTGAACCCGAGCGCCGTGAACAGGCGACATCACCCGCATCGCCTTCCGACGCTCAGCGGTAAACGCAGCAACAAGTGCCAGCGCGGACTCGTCGTCTTCAGCGAGAAACGCGACGGTGGGGCCACTTCCAGACACAATTCCGGCCAACGCGCCGTGCGTCTCGCCAAAGTTCAGGACGTCGCCCAATTCAGGCTTGAGTTGCAGCGCGGCAGCTTGCAAGTCGTTTCGCACGTACTCCGCGAGAGCGACCGCATCGCCCGCACGCAGAGCGTGGAGAAGTTCGGTTTCAACGGACGGGTCGACGGGCACAGTCTCGATGTCGATGGAGTGTTCTGCGCGGTGGCGGTCCAACTGCATGTAGACCTCAGGCGTCGACAACCCCTGGTCGCACGTCACAAGCACCCATTCGAAGTGGCCCGTCGCAAGGACCGGGGACAACACGTCACCCTTTCCAATTCCGATAGCCGTTCCGCCGTGGAGTGCGAACGGAACATCCGCACCGAGCTCGGCGCCGAGACGGCTCAGCGTCTTCGAACCCAGATTGGTTCCCCACAGCGCATCGACGGCGACAAGAGTTGCCGCGGCGTCAGCGGAACCACCACCCATTCCGCCTGCGACAGGGACATTCTTGACAACGTCAATTCTGGCGCCGGCGGTGATTCCGGCCTCGGCTGCGACCGCCCGAGCAGCACGGATGACGAGGTTCGACTCGCCCAGTGCGATTCCGCTCGTGTCGATTGGTCCGGAGAAGGACACTGTGATGTCGTCGGCCTCTGACGCCGTGATTTCTTCGAGCAACGAGACGGCCTGATAAATGGTGGCGACGTCGTGGTAGCCGTCATCGCGCAGAGGCCCGACGCGCATGCAGACGTTGATCTTGCCCGGGGCTGTCGCGGTGACCGATCTCGCTGCCATGTCTAAACCCTAAACGCTCTCGACCGGTCCGATTTACGCCTGTGCAAGACGGAGAAAACCGTCAAGTTCCAATTGCTCTCCGCGCGCACCAGGGTCGATTCCGGCGGCAACACAGAGGGCTTCCGCTGCCGTCGTTGAGCCCGTCACCCCGCTCAGCGCTTGTCGAAGTGTCTTTCGTCGCTGCCCGAATGCGCCGTCGACCAGGGCGAATACTCGCCCTCGAACCGACTCGTCGGCGGGGGTGTCGTGAGCGACCATTCCCACGAGAACAGAGTCGACGTTCGGCTCTGGCCAGAAGACACGACGACTGACGGTTCCCTCGAGGGCCCAATCGCCCCACCATGCGACCTTGAGACTCGGCACACCGTAGAGCTTCGAACCGGGCGACGCCGCGAGCCGTTGGCCGACCTCCGCTTGGACCATGACGAGCACACGACGGATGGTCGGGAACGTCTCGAGCAAGTGGATGAGGACAGGCACGGACACGTTGTACGGAAGGTTCGCGACAAGTGCGGTCGGCGCTTCGGGAAGATCGGCGACGTGGAGTGCGTCCGATCGAATGACCGTGAGGTCGGCGGGGTCCCCTCCGCGTTCGACGAGGGTCCGCGGAAGTCGCTCCGCCAGCCTGGGGTCGATTTCGATTGCGGTGACGCGGTGTCCTGCTTCGATCAAGCCAAGGGTCAGCGATCCGAGTCCAGGACCCACTTCGAGAACGGACTCACCGGGCAACAACGCTGCGGTCGACACAATCTTCCGCACAGTGTTGGCGTCGTGGACGAAGTTCTGTCCCCACTTCTTCGTCGGGGTGACGTCGAGTTCTGACGCAAGCGCGCGAATGTCGCTCGCGCCGAGAAGCGCTACCACTGACCGTAAACCGTCTCGGTGTTGCGGGCGATGTCCGCGGTGAGTTCGCCCTCGTCGATCCCCAACTGTTCCGCCATGAAGCGCAACGTGTAAGGAATCATGAACGACGCGTTCGGGCGACCGCGGAATGGGGTCGGCGTGAGGAACGGTGCATCCGTCTCGATCAAGATGCGGTCGCGCGACGCAATAGACAGCGCCTCGCGAATGCCTTTAGCGTTTCCGAACGTGACGGTTCCCGCAAACGACAGGTACCAACCGTTGTCATCACAGATTCGCGCGAACTCGGCGTCACCCGAGAAACAGTGCAAAAC
>JBJOQU010000082.1:0-16476 GCA_046049745.1 Actinomycetota bacterium
CCACCGAACGCCAACTTGTCCATGCCGACCGCACCAGCGAACAGGGATCGACGTGAAGTTGTGGCGCGGCGGTGGGCAGGAAGTTGCCCACTCAAGCGAACGGCCGTATCCCCACGGGTCGTTGACCGTGACGTCAGGAGCGTTGCGCTTGGTCCACCACACGTTGTACAAGAACGGAATCATCGACACGGCAAGAATCATTGAACCGACCGTCGAGAGCTGGTTCATCCAGGTGAATCCGTCTTCAACCAGGTACGTTGCGTAACGTCGCGGCATACCCATGACGCCGGCCCAGTGCTGGATGAGGAAGGTCATGTGGAAACCGATGAAGAGCAGCCAGAAGTGAAGGTGACCGAGGTCTTCGCGCAGCATCTTTCCGGTCATCTTGGGCCACCAGAAGTAGAAGCCCGCGAACATCGCGAATACGACGGTTCCGAAGATGACGTAGTGGAAGTGCGCCACGACGAAGTACGAGTCGGACAGGTGGAAGTCGAGGGCGGGCGATGCGAGGATCACGCCAGTCAAGCCGCCGAACACGAACGAGACCAAGAAGCCGAGTGCGAAGACGATGGGTGTCTCGAAGGTAATGGACCCTCGCCACATCGTTCCGACCCAGTTGAAGATTTTCACGCCCGTTGGCACCGCGATAAGCATTGTCATCAGAGCAAAGAATGGAAGCAGGACGCTGCCTGTGACGTACATGTGGTGAGCCCACACCGTCATTGACAGTGCCGCAATCGCAATCGTCGCAAAGACGAGCGTCTTGTAACCGAAAATCGGCTTGCGCGAGAACACGGGCAAGATTTCGGAAATGATTCCGAAGAATGGCAACGCGATGATGTAGACCTCGGGGTGGCCGAAGAACCAGAACAAGTGCTGCCACAGAATGGATCCACCAGTTGCTGCGTCATATACGTGCGACCCAAAAATTCGGTCAGAACCGAGCGCAAGAGCCGCGGCGGCGAAGACGGGGAACACCATGATGACGAGCAGCGAAGTGACGAGCGTGTTCCACGAGAAGACGGACATACGCCACATCGTCATTCCGGGAGCACGCATCGTGATGATCGTCGTGATGAAGTTGACGGCACCCATGATGGTTCCGAAGCCCGAGAGTCCGAGTCCGAATACCCACATGTTGGCGCCGACACCGGGCGTGAAGGTAGTTGTCGACAGCGGAGTGTAGGCGAACCATCCGAACGATGCAGCACCCTGAGGAGTGAGGAAACCCGCGGTTGCTACTGCCGAGCCGAAGAAGTAGAACCAGAACGCGAGAGCATTGAGCCTGGGGAATGCCACGTCAGGCGCACCAATTTGCAGTGGCATCAAGACGTTGGCGAAAGCCGCAAACAGGGGCGTAGCAAACATGAGGAGCATGAGCGTTCCGTGCATCGTGAAGAGCTGGTTGTACTGCTCTTTCGTGACGAGGCTCAGACCCGGCTGGAAAAGCTGTGCACGGATGACGAGCGCCATGACGCCGGCGATGAGGAAGTAGGCGAACGACGTGACGAAGTACATGTAGCCAATCGTCTTGTGGTTCGTCGTTGTCAAGTAGTCAAGGAAGACCATTCCTTGGCGCCCGGCCTTGACCGAGGATGCGCCAGCGGGAATTGATGCTGCGGGACGAGGTGCTGTCGTAGTCATGATGCTGCCCTAGCCTTCTGTGGTTCCATCATTGAGGGTGTTGAGTTCCGCTCCGAGCTGTCCCACCTGACCAGCATCACGAAGCGACTGAATGTATGCGTCATACTCGGCCTGCGAAACGACCTTGACTGTGAAAAGCATGAGTGAGTGGTATTCACCACAGAGTTCGGCACACTTACCGCGGTAGGTACCTTCCTTTTCTGGGGTGACGTACCAGTGGTTTGTCTGACCAGGAAGCATGTCCTTCTTGTACAAGAAGTCGACGATCCAGAACGAGTGGTTGACGTCGCGTGACTCGAGGTCGAATTCAATGGTCTTGCCAACCGGCAAGTAGAGAACCGGCAGCGACTCGGGGTCGATGAGGTTGGAATCGTTTTCTTGTGCCTGGATACCCGATTCGTAAACTCCATCGGTGATGTAGTTGAAGTCCCATGCCCAGCGCTTGCCGAAAACCTGAATGGTGTAATCGGGGTTGGGATTGACCTTCTCGATAGCGGCATCGTCGCGCGCGGTGAACGCGAAGAACCCGATGATGAGGATCAGCGGGACGATCGTGAAGAACGTTTCGATCGGCATGTTGTACCGCAACTGAGCAG
Source organism: Actinomycetota bacterium (assembly GCA_046049745.1). Classification (GTDB taxonomy): domain Bacteria; phylum Actinomycetota; class Actinomycetes; order Actinomycetales; family Microbacteriaceae; genus MWH-TA3. The sequence continues at coordinate 2,241 of JBJOQU010000082.1, forward strand.
GAAGTCCGGTGTCGCTCTGGCGACGACGGTAAGCGATTGCGGCCCAAATAATGAGCCCCCACGTGACGATACCAACCAGCAGAAGCACAATCCACGACGTCGACCAGAGGCCGATCACGCGTGACGTATTGTTCGTGATATCTGCGTCAGAAGGGAGCCAACCCCTCAATTCTTGGTCGGTACAACCCGACAGAGTGAGCGCGGTAGCAATCGCAACAGTTGCGGCTATCCAGCGAAGTCGGTTCTTCAGCACCTCAAACCTCTCCAACATTCCGTGTGTGGTGATGACATCAGTCTAGAGGAAACCTGATGCGATTTTCGTCGTTTAGACGCGAAAAAACCGCGAAAAAACGCTGTTTTTTCGCGGTTTCGTCGAAATCGGTACTTTAGTCCCGACTAGTTGAAAGAGTCTCCACACGCGCACGTGCTCTGTGCGTTCGGGTTGTTGATCTGGAAGCCCGACGCTTGAATGGTGTCTTCGAAATCGATCTCGGCGCCCTCGAGGTACGGGGCGCTCTTCTTATCGACAACGACCTGGACACCGTCGAATTCGACGACGGCGTCACCTTCGTTGTCGCGTTCGTCAAAGAACAGGTCGTAGCGGAATCCGCTGCAACCTCCCGCCTTGACGACGAGTCGAAGTCGAAGGTCATCGCGCTGTTCGCGCTGGAGAAGGCCTTTGGCCTTGTCAATCGCAGCCGGGGTCAGAACGACGCCGTGCGTGGCTTCGGTGAGAGTGTTTCCAGTCATGACTTGATTTTACCCCGATTTCACGCGTCGCGTTCGTTGAGGCGTATCAAGAAGAGCGTTTCGGCGAGAATAGCCCGCTCGAACACGGTGAGCGAGAGGGACTCGTTCGGGCTGTGCGCGCGCGAAGCGGGGTCCTCGACGCCTGTCACAAGAATCTGTGCGTCGGGGAAACGCGTGACAAGGTCGGCGATGAAAGGAATGGATCCGCCGACACCGGCGAGAACGGGGTCCGTTCCACCCCACGCGTCACGCAACGCATCGAGCTCGAGTGCGACGGCCGAACCCGTCGTGTCAACGAGGAAGGCATTACCGAGGTCCGGCGCGCCGAACTCTAGATGCGCACCCCATGGCGCGGTCAATTCGAGGTGTGAACGGATGGCGCGCCACGCGTCCTTCGCCGTCTGTCCGGGTGCGACGCGGACCGACACCTTGATGGTGACGGACGGAATCAGCGTGTTCGAGGCGTTCTGAACTGACGGTGCATCGATGCCTGTAATAGTGATGGCGGGCTGGAACCAGATCTTCGACAGGATCGGGCCATCACCGACCGCGGTGACACCGTCGAGCAAACCAGAATCGTGAACCAGTTCCTCGTGGCTGAAGTCGGGCACGGGTGCGGAGTAACTGGTGAGACCGGGCACTGCAACAGACCCGTCCTCGTTGTATAGACGAGAGACCAACGTCATCGCCGCCATCATGGCGTCGGGTACCGCTCCCCCGAGCATTCCTGAATGCGATGCATGAGCGAGCGTCGATACCGTGAGTGAGAAGGCGACGTTGCCTCGAAGGCTGACTGTCAGCGAGGGGATGTCCACGGTGCGGTTGTCGCTGTCGGCGACAACAATGACGTCGCTTCGCAGAAGTCGAGTGTGTGTATCGAGAATTGTCGTGAATGACCGAGACCCGAACTCCTCCTCGCCCTCGATGAACATCGCGAGGCCAATTTTGAGGTCGTTCCCGAGCACTTCCTTGATTGCCTCTAGTGCCGTCAGATGAACGAGAACACCTGCCTTGTCGTCCGCAGCGCCGCGCCCGTACAGTCGACCGTCACGAACCTCTGGCTCGAATGGCTCGCTGTCCCACACTGCCGAATCCCCAGGCGGTTGCACGTCGTGGTGAGCGTAGAGAAGGACTGTCGGATAACCAGGTGCGGGTTCGCGTCGCGCGAGCACGGCGGGCTGGCCGTAAGCCGACGATGTCGCCTGCTGTTCGCGAACGATTGTCACCTCATCGAACAGACCCACAGCGCGCAATCGCTCCGCGACAAATTCAGCAGACGCCTCGACGTATTTCGGATCGAACCCATCCCACGAAACAGAGGGAATCCGAACGAGTTCCTTGAGAGTCTCGAGTGCGGAAGGCGTCATGTTGGCGATGCGCTCGCGCAGAGCGTCGGTCGAACGGTCGAAGTCGGTCATAACGGTAATCTAATAAACACTGAGCTCAAGGAGAGACCGACGTGACTGATTCGCCCGAAAAGACTGGTGCCGGCAAGGGGCACGCGACCCCGTCGCGCAAGGAGCGCGAGGCCGCGCGCAAGCGTCCGTTGGTCCCCGAACGCTCCAAGATGACGAAGGAAGAACGTCGCAAGAAATCGGAGCAGCGTCTCGCGGCGCGTGCCGGAATGGAAGCGGGCGACGAGCGTTACTTGCCGTTGCGCGACAAAGGACCGCAGAAGCGCATGGTTCGCGACATTGTCGATGCCCGCTTCACGGTCGGCGAGTTCCTCATCCCCCTGATGTTTGCCGTCATCATCATGACGTTCATCCCCGACTACAACGCAGTCGACGAAAACGGCAACGTGACCTCGGTTGCCGCGACCCTGCAGCTCACGGTGCTCGTTGCCCTGTACGGGTTCTTCCTCGTCGGAGTGATCGACGCCGTCCTCATGGGCCGCCGAATCACCAAAAAGCTTCAGGCTAAGTTCGGCGAAGTGGAAAAGGGTGTTCGCTGGTACGCCGGCGTTCGCGCCTTCCAGTTCCGTCCGTTGCGCGTCCCCAAGCCTCGTGTCGCTCGTGGCGAAAAGATTGAGTAACTAGCGCAGACCGCGGATCACTCGTGACGCCCAGAAAGGGCCCTCGTAAAGAAACGCCGTGTACCCCTGAACGAGGGTCGCTCCCGCTGCGAGTCGTTCAGCGACGTCTACCGATGTCGTGACACCGCCAACGGAAATGATGCAGAAGTCAGCGGGAACCGCCGCCCGCAAGCGCTGAAGAACGTCGAGTGACCTGGCGGCGACGGGAGGTCCGGACAGACCGCCGGCTCCCATACCCTCAACGATATCGGCAGGCGTAACCAGACCTTCTCGCGACAAGGTTGTGTTTGTCGCAATGATGCCGTCGAGCCCAATTCGAAGAGCCATCGCGGCGACTGCGTCGACACCGTCGTTGGACAAGTCAGGGGCGATCTTGACGAGCACCGGGGTGTCCCCCGCCTCGCGCTTGACTTCAGTCAGGAGTGGCTCCAGCTTGTCGATCTCTTGCAAGCCGCGAAGGCCCGGCGTATTCGGCGACGACACGTTGACGGCGAGATAGTCGGCCTCGGGGGCGAGAAGCCTGGTCGATTCGAGGTAATCGTCGATGGCATCGTCGACATCGACGACACGGCTCTTGCCGATGTTGACACCAAGAATCGGTCCGCCGCGGCGGCGAAGTCGGGGTCGAACAGCTGCGGCACCGTCGTTGTTGAACCCCATCCGATTGATGAGAGCCTTGTCCGCTATCAGACGGAAGAGTCGTGGCTTCTCGTTACCCGACTGCGCCTTGGCCGTCACGGTTCCAATTTCGACGTGCCCGAACCCCAATCCCCACAGGATCCGATAGACGAGTGCGTTCTTATCAAATCCAGCGGCGAGGCCAAACGGGGATTCGAAGGTTAAACCCAGTGTGTGAACCACGTGTTTCCTGCTCGGGCGCGTAACGAGCCGAAGCACCCGCATAGCGCCGACGGCCTGACCAAAGCGCAGGAACGCGACAACGAACTCATGCGCGTGTTCGGGGTCCATCCGCGAGAAGACCAACCGAAAAATCGCGCGATAGATCACTGCTCTGTCGACTTTCCGCCATCGTTGCGGAGTTCCTCGATGGCTCGATCGAAATCGGCAAGGGACTCGAACGCCTTGTAGACACTCGCGAATCGCAGATACGCGACGAGGTCGATGGTGCGAAGTTCGGGAAGAATCGCCAAACCGATTTCGTTGGCGTCGATCTGTGAAACACCCGTTGCACGCACGTTCTCTTCGACGCGCTGCGCCAGTGCGGACAATTCGGCATCGGTCACAGGGCGGCCCTGGCAGGCTTTGCGAACTCCCGAAACAATCTTTTCGCGCGAGAAAGGCTCGACGACGCCGTTGCGCTTGATAACGGACAAGCTTGCGGTCTCGAGAGTCGAGAACCGACCGCTGCACGCTGGGCATTCGCGACGACGGCGGATCGAGAGCCCGTCCTCGGAGGTGCGGGAGTCAACAACGCGGCTATCGGTGTGGCGGCAGAACGGACAAAACACGGTATTACCTCTCGAATCGTGCGGTGACGGCATCGCCGTGAGCGGGAAGGTTTTCGGCGTGAGCAAAGGTGACGATGTCGCGTGACACGGCACGCAACGCGTCTCGCGTGTACCGGACCGTTTGTCGCGGGCGCAGGAACGTGGCTGGCCCAAGCGCCGCTGCGTGGCGCGCGTTTCCATTCGTCGGCAAAACATGGTTTGATCCGGCGAGGTAATCCCCCAACGACACCGGAGTGTCAGATCCAACAAAAATTGCGCCGGCGTTTCGAATCCGCGCGGCAACAATCTCGGCGTTTCGAGTGTGGATCTCAAGGTGTTCTGGTGCGTAAGCGTCCGAGACGCGAATCGCGTCGTCAATTGAGTCGACGATGATGATGCGCGACTGCGCTCCCATCAACGCCGCAGTGACGCGTTCGCGGTGAGGTGTCGTCGTCACTCGGGAAGTCACCTTGGCGCTCACCTGCGCGGCCAACGCGACAGAGTCCGTCACCAACACGGCACTCGCCAATTCGTCGTGCTCGGCCTGCGAGACAAGGTCTGCTGCGACGAAGTCAGGGCTCGCGGTGTTGTCCGCGATGATGAGGATCTCGGTCGGGCCCGCCTCTGAATCGATTCCCACGACACCCGAGACGACGCGCTTTGCAGCGGCAACGTAGGCGTTGCCCGGACCCGTAATTACGGACACGGGTTCGAGGCCCAATTCAGGGACACCGTAGGCAAGAGCACCGATCGCGCTCGCTCCACCAATCGCATAGACCTCTGTGACGCCCAGCATGTGGGCGACCGCCGCGATCGTCGGGTGAACGGAAAAACCAAATTCCTTCTGCGCAGGGCTGACGAGCGCGATGGAATCGACACCAGCGACCTGAGCAGCGACAACGTTCATGACGACGCTCGACGGGTAGACCGCCTTGCCACCTGGCACATACAGACCGACGCGCTCAACAGGCACCCAGTGCTGTTCGACGATCGCACCCGGCGCGACTTCGGTGATTGTTGGCGCAGGAACTTGGGCGACCGAGCCGGCACGAACTCGCTCAATGGCCGTCAGAATCGCGTCACGAAGGTCCGGGTCAAGTGAAGCATCCGCGGCAGCGAGAACCTCGACGGGAACACGCATCGATTCGGCGTAGCCCCCGTCAAACCGCATCCCGTGGTCCTGCAGAGCCTCAACGCCTCGCTTGCGGACATCATCGACAAGTTCCGCTGCGATCACCTGTGCATCTGATTCCTGGCGGACAGCGCGCGGGACGAGCGCTCGCGCCTGAGCGGCGCTGAGCGGACCGTGTGGCGCGGAAATGGTGGTCAACATCTCCTCAATGCTACCGTTGGGACTAAACCGCAAACCGAAAGTACCAAGTAACACGTGAACGAGATGACGCCCCAGTCGGCTTTCCTCGCCGCATTTTCACTCCACCCGGCGGGAGTCGCGGTCATCACCGCGGTTTCGCCCGAGGGTGAGAACGTCGGTTTCACCGCAACGTCGTTGGCATCGTTTTCGGCCGAACCCCCTCGCGCATCGTTCAACATCGCTCAGCACTCGTCGTCGTACTCGTCGGTAGCCGTCGGTTCTCGAGTGCTTTTGCACTTCCTCGCCGAACACCAGGTCGCCATCTCTCAGACAATGGCTGGGCCTTCTGGTTCACGTTTTGACGGCGACCACTGGGTCGTCGATTCCCGTGGTCTGCCCCGACTTTCCGGAGTTCGTGCCGTACTCGACGCACACGTTGTGTCCGTCACCGAGGTGGGGGCAAACGCTGCCGTGATTGTCGAGATAGATGGTGGAGACACGAACACCGAGTGTTCCCCGCTGGTCTACGTCGAGCGCCGCTATCACTCAGTCGGCGACATCGTCAGTTAGACGAGAGCGTTGGGACCGAGAATTCTGCGAAGCTCTCCGTAGAGAGTTCCACTCACCGTCACGCGGTGAGGAAGAGTAAAGACTCGAACCGCGTCGGGGTGCTTGACGCGCAATTCGACCTCGGAACTGCCGGGGTGACGTTTGAGAATCTCGTCGAGTTCCGCGATCACACTGGTCGTCGCGTGGCTGGCCGGGACCTGAACCTTGACGAGTGAGACCTCGTTGATGTTGATGGTTTCGAGTTCACGAATGTCGTTCGCCATGAGCGAGACGGTGTTTTCCCGCAGGCGGATGCGTCCCGAGACTGCAACGACGGTGTCATTGACCAACTTGAGTCGAAGTTCCTCGTACGCGCGTCCGAGCACCGAAACGGGTACCGAGCCCGACATGTCTTCGAGCATGGCCATAGCGAATGGCTTTCCAGAGGTTCGGGCAACACGCATTTCCACGTTTCGCAGCAGACCTGCGAACGTGACCAGGTCACCTTCCGTCGCCCCGATGAGTTCGTATTCAGCGTCGGCGTCGTCGCTCTCTGACATTTTCTGCACCACCTGCAAGTCGCTGACGAGAATCGATGCTGCTCGTGACAGAGCGCTCTCTTGACCGTTAAGCGGGTGATCCGAAACGTAAAGTCCGAGCATGTCGCGCTCGAATTCCAGTTTCGTTTTACGAGGCCATTCTGGTCGCTCCGGTACGAGAACAACAGGTTCGTCGAAAAGTTCTCCGAAATCGAAACCGATGTCGCCCTTCGATGCGTCTTTCTTCGCGCGCGTTGTGTCCTCGACAACCTTTTCGTGAACATCGAGCAAAGCACGACGTGTGTGACCAAATCGATCGAACGCACCCGCCTTGATGAGAGCTTCGAGCGTTCGCTTCTGCAACGCGGGCAACGGAACACGGTCGAGGAATTCTTGGAACGATTGGTACGGCCCGTTCGCGTTTCTCTCCGCCACAATGTGGTCGACGACGGCCTCGCCGACGTTCTTAATGGAACCGAGACCGAATCGCACGTCCTCGCCAACCGCGGCGAAGTACAGAACCGATTCGTTGATGTCTGGAGCAAGCACCTTGACGCCCATACGCCGCGCCTCGACCAGATATCCGCCCAACTTGTCTCGGTCGTCGCCAACACTGGTCAACAGGCCTGCAAGGAATTCGGCTGGATAGTGTGCCTTGAGGTAAGCGGTGAAGTACGCGACGACGCCATACGCCGCCGAGTGCGACTTATTGAAGGCGTAGTCAGAGAACGGCACGAGGATTTCCCACAGCGTGTCAATCGCATGCTTGCTGAAACCGCGCTCGAGCATTCCCGCGGAGAACGGCGCAAACTCTTTGTCAAGAATTTCCTTCTTCTTCTTACCCATCGCGCGACGCAAGTTGTCTGCCTGTGCAAGCGAGTACCCGGCAACGCGCTGAGCGATCTGCATGACCTGCTCTTGATAGACAATCAGTCCATAGGTCGGGTCGAGAATGTCACTCAGCGGTTTCTCGAGTTCCTTGTGAATTGGGGTGATCGCCTGCATCCCCTGCTTGCGCATCGCATAGTTCGTGTGCGACTTCATCGCCATTGGGCCAGGACGGTACAAGGCGAGCACTGCGGAAATGTCTTCGAACGAGTCGGGTTGCATTTGCTTGAGCAACTGGCGCATCGGAGGCGAGTCCAGTTGGAAGATACCCAGAGTCTCACCCGTGGACAACAGTTCAAAGACCTTGGGGTCGTCATACGTCAGTTCCTCGAGAACGACCGTTTCTCCGCGATTGCGCTCAATGTTGATGAGGGCGTCGTCCAAGATGTCGAGGTTTCGAAGACCGAGGAAGTCCATCTTGATGAGTCCAAGCGATTCACACGTCGGGTAATCGAATTGGGTGATGATTTGGCCGTCGTTCGAGCGCATCATGAGGGGAACAATGTCGGACAGTTTGGTGTCGGACATGATGACGCCAGCGGCGTGAACGCCGGTGTTGCGCTTGATACTCTCGATGCCCTTAGCCGTGTCGTACACAATCGTCGCCTCGGTGGACGCTTCGACTACCTCGCGGAAAGGGGCGGCTTCCTTAAATCGTTCGTTGTCCTTGTCAAACATTTCCGACAGTGACATGTCGCGACCGAGTTTCATCGGAGGAACTGCCTTCGTCAGACGGTCACCCACTTCGTAGGGGTAGCCGAGAACGCGGGCAGAGTCCTTGAGGGCCTGCTTCGCCTTGATGATGTTGTACGTCGCAATCTGAGCGACGTAGTCGGAGCCGTACTTTTCCGTCACATATCGCTTGACGTCGTCTCGACGTTTCGTGGAGAAGTCAATATCGAAGTCGGGCATCGATTCGCGTTCGGGGTTAAGGAATCGTTCAAAGAGCAAACCATGTTCGAGCGGTTCCAAATCGGTGATGCGCATCGCATAGGCCGCGATCGAACCGGCACCAGATCCTCGCCCAGGACCAACGCGAATGCCGTTGTCCCGCGCCCAGCCGATGAAGTCAGCAACGATGAGGTAGTACCCCGCGAAGCCCTTTGTCGTGATGATGTCGATTTCATAGGCGGCGCGGTCCCGGATTTCCTGCGACAACTCTTTGCCGTAACGGAACTCGAGTCCCGCCCAGACTGCCCGCTCAAACGCCTTTTCTTCCGTGTCAGATGCCTCGACCGGAAAGTGCGGCATGTGGTTCGCCGTCGTGTCAAATTGCACCCCGCAACGCTCGGCGATGAGAAGGGTGTTGTCTGACGCCTCGGGATGGTCGGGAAACAGTCGACGCATTTCCGCCGCCGACTTGAGATAAAACTGATCAGATTCGAACTTGAAGCGCTTCTCCTCAAGAAGTGTCGAACCCGACTGAACACAGAGGAGCGCTTCGTGGGCCTTGTGGTCTTCGTGATGGACGTAGTGCAAGTCGTTTGTGAGCAGCAACGGCAGATCGAGTTCCTTGGCGAGCTGCAGGACCTCCTTGATCGCACGTCGTTCGATGCCGATCCCGTGGTCCATGATCTCGATAAAGTAGTTCTCTTTGCCAAAAATGTCGCGCATGTTCGACGCGACTCTCTTGGCTTCGTCATACTGGCCCATGCGGATGCGGGTCTGGATTTCGCCGCCGACACAACCACTCGTCGCGATCAGCCCCTTGGCATTCTGCGACAAGATGTCGAGGTCCATACGCGGGTGGCTGTAGAAGCCTTCGATATACGACGCTGAGGACAAGGTAAAGAGGTTGTGCATTCCCTCTGTCGTCTCGCTGAGGAGCGTGAGGTGCGTGTATGCGCCACCCCCGGATGTGTCGTCTTCGCCGCCGTCGCCCCATCGAATCGGGCGCTTGTCGAACCGGCTTTCGGGCGCGAGGTAGGCCTCGATGCCAATGATGGGCTTAATGCCCTTCTCGTTTGCCTTCTTCCAGAATTCGAAGGCTCCGAACAGCGTTCCGTGGTCGGTCATAGCGATAGCGGGCATTCCCTGCGCTACCGCGGCATCAAGCAAGGGGCCGATGCGCGCCGCGCCGTCGAGCATGGAGTTATCGGTGTGAACGTGCAGGTGCACGAAATTGTCGCTCATAACCCCTCCTTCGACGTGCGCGGATAATCAGTTTAGGTCGGACGCTGCGACCGCGGGTGAGGCGCGTCAGTGCGTCGCGAGAATTTCCAGCGCGTGACGCAAATCTTCTGGGTAAGCGGCTTCGAGTTCGAGCCTGCGACCTGTCGTCGGGTGGTCAAAGCCCAACCGAATTGCGTGCAGCCACTGCCGTGTCAGCCCTAAACGGGCCGTCAAGGACGGGTCGGCCCCATAAAGTTCGTCTCCCACCAGTGGGTGGCGATGAGCCGCCATGTGCACACGGATCTGATGCGTGCGCCCTGTTTCAAGTTCGACTTCGACGAGACTCGCACCGGGAAACGCCTCGCGCGTGGCATAGTGCGTGACGGAATGTCTGCCGTCAGCAGTGACCGCAAACTTCCACGACGAGCCGGGGTGTCGGCCAATTGGAGCGTCGATTGTCCCCTCGGAAGGATCCGGGTGCCCCTGGACAACGGCGTGATAGGTCTTGTGAATCTCGCGTTCCTTGAATTTGCGTTTCATCACCGAATACGCAATTTCGCTTTTGGCCACGATCATGAGTCCCGAAGTCCCGACATCGAGGCGATGCACAATTCCCTGACGTTCCGGTGGGCCTGACGTCGAGATGCGATAACCGGCTCCAGCGAGGGCGCCAACGACAGTATCCCCCGTCCAGCCAAGACTAGGGTGTGCCGCGAGGAAGGGCGGCTTGTCGACAACGACGATGTCGTCGTCATCGTAGACAATCGTCATTTCCTTGATCACGACGGGAACTATCTCTGGTTCACGCTTGTCGTCCCACGTGATGTCAACGGTTGCATCGACTCCGGCGCGATCCGACTTACCCGCGGCTTTGCCCGCAAGAGTGACTCCCCCGGCGTCAACAATTTCGGCAGCGAAACTTCGCGAAACACCGATGAGTCGTGCAACCACCACATCCACACGCTCTCCGACGAGGCCGTCGGGGACAGTGAAACTTCGGTGGTGAGTCACCCTGACCTAGAAGTTCTTGGCGGATTCCTGCCCGCTGGTGTTGAGGTCGTTGAGCTGCGTCTCGAGGTACTGCTTGAGGTGCGAGCGGTATTCCTTTTCGAACTGCTTGAGCTCGTCAATCTTGCGTTCGATGCCGATACGCTGCTGGTCGAGTTCGTTGATCTCATTACGCTGACGGAGTTCCGCTTCGGCGAGGATCCGCTGAGCTTGAGCCTTGCCCTCTTCAATGATGCGTTCGCGCTCGTCGAGGCCTTCTTGCACGTGCTGGTCGTGAAGCTTGCGCGCGAGCTGCAGAAGCTGGCTCGAGGTAGCCGAATCGTTCTGGTCTGCTGAAGCGGCACTTGCGGTCGGGGCTGGAGCTACACCAGCATCGGCGGCACGCTGAAGCTCAGCAATACGACCCTGTGCACCAACCAACTTCTGCTTGAGGTCATCGTTCTCAGCACGAACGGCACGGAATTCCTTGACAATCTCGTCGAGGAAGTCATCGACGTCGTCTGCGTCGTAGCCTTCACTGAGTCGAGGCTTCGGCTTGAATTGCTTGTTGACAATGTCTTCAGCGGTGAGCGCCATGCGCTATCACTCCTTTGATTCCCACAAGGTGAAACTGTTGTTGGTCAAGACTACCCGACAAAGGACATCAGGATGTAGACCACAATGAGCAAGATTGTCCACGAAAAGTCGATTGCGACACCGCCGAGTCGAACCGGGCGGACGAAACGACGAATGAATTTGAGCGGTGGATCGGTGACTGTGAAAACAACTTCCGCGAGCACCAACATCACGCCGCGCGGACGCCAATCCGGTCGGAACTGACGCACCCATTCAAGAATCAGGCGGGCCCACAAGATGAGGGTGTACACCCACAGAGCCGTGCCGAGAACGACACTGACGATAGGCACGTTTAGTCGAAGAGTTCGGCGTCGAGGCCGTCGTTGGACAGTCCGTCGTTCGACTGAGTGTCGTCGTACTGTTCAATACCGGCAGGCGTCAACATGTAAACCTTGCCCGAGACGCGGCTGATTGTTCCATCGAGACCCTTAACCAAGCCACTGAGGAAGTCGATCATGCGACGAACTTCAGCTTCTGCCATCTGACCGAGGTCAACGATGACGGGCGAGCCGTCACGGAACGTGTAGGCGATGCCCTCAGCGTCCGTCTGGTACCGACGGGGGCGCACGGTGTGAATCGTGGCGAAGTTGTTGTCGCGGCCACGGTATCCGTTGTTCAAACGAACAACGGGTTTGGCTGCAGCGGGAGCAGGACGTTGGTTCTCGGAGCGCGGTGTGGCTGCACGAGGTGCGGCACCGGCTTCAACGATTCCGAAGAATTCGAGCGCTTTTCTGACCATGATTTTCCTCCTTGAGGTTCGGTTCAGATTAACGCGGATCTGGCCTGTTTCCCGTGATTGACGTGCCGATGCGCAGGTGTGTCGCGCCGGCCGCAACAGCCGCTTCCCAGTCGGCACTCATCCCAGCGGAAATGTCCGTTGCGTGGGGATGCGCCTGCGTCAGAATCGCTGAGTAGGCTGCAACGCGCTCGAACGCCCGCGCAGGATCGTCTCCGAGCGGCGCGACCGCCATCACGCCTCGAAGGTCGATCGTCTCTGTCGCCGCAATTTTGTCGGCGAGGCGAATCATCTCGTCAGCGTCGTTGACTCCCCCGCGACCGGGGTCGTCCGTGAGATTCAGTTCAATGAACCCTTGGACACGTCGTTCCGCCGTTGCCAGTGCATCGACGACGCTGTCGCGGTCGAGCGAGTGCAGCACGTCAGCGTATTTCGCGATTGCCCTGGCCTTGTTGGACTGGATTTGGCCAACAAAGTGCCAGGTGATGTCGCTGCCCTCTAACGCTTCAGCCTTGCCAACCGCGTCTTGGTGACGACTCTCGCCAAAGTCACGAGCGCCCGCTGCAATCAACTCTTCGACGAGTCCGACGGGGTGAAACTTTGTCACCACGACGAGCGTGACACCGGCTGGATCGCGATCAAACCGGCGACACTCCGCGTCAATAAGATCACGAACCGCGCGCCAGCGCGCGGCCGCTTCACTCATGACTTGAGGAACTCAGGAAGGTCGAAGTCTTCCGACACCGAGTCGAACGTCTCGGTCAACGCGGGCACACTGTGGTGTTCCGTCGTCGGAGTGGCTTCACTGTAGGCAGCGACGTCCACACGGTCGACATCGCTCGTGTTGAAGGACTCGACGCGAGGCTCGGCAGCGCGGGTACGAGGGGTCGGGTCCTCATCGAAACCGGCCGCAATGACGGTGACGCGAACCTCGTCACCGAGAGTGTCGTCAATCGACATTCCAAAGATGACGTTGGCGTCGGGGTGAACGTGCTCGGTGATGAGCGACGCAGCCTCGTTGATTTCGTGGATACCGAGGTTCGAACCACCTTGGATCGACAGCAGAACACCGTGGGCGCCGTCAATCGTCTGGTCGAGGAGTGGCGACTGAGCAGCCATCTCGGTTGCCTTGATTGCTCGTTCAGCACCGCGTGCACTACCGATCCCCATGAGGGCCGTTCCGGCATCCTGCATGACCGAACGGACGTCCGCGAAGTCAAGGTTGATGAGTCCCGGGTTGGTGATGAGGTCAGAGATCCCTTGGACACCCGAGAGCAATACTTCGTCAGCGATCGCGAACGCTTCCGTCGCGGAAATCGCGCGATCCGAGAGGTCCAACAGACGGTCGTTGGGGACAACGATGAGCGTGTCGACCTCGTTGCGGAGTGCGGCGATACCGGCATCCGCCTGATCGCGACGACGACGTGCTTCGAACTTGAATGGCTTGGTGACGACTCCGACGGTCAGGGCACCGATCGACTTTGCGATTCGAGCGACCACGGGGGCTCCACCAGTACCGGTTCCGCCACCCTCACCAGCGGTGACAAAGACGAGGTCAGCGCCCGCAAGGCATTCCTCGATCTCTTGCGCGTGGTCTTCCGCCGCGTGGCGCCCCTTTTCTGGGTCGGCTCCTGCCCCGAGGCCTCGAGTGAGTTCGCGTCCTACGTCGAGCTTGACGTCAGCGTCGCTCATCAGCAATGCCTGTGCATCCGTGTTGATGGCAATGAACTCCACGCCGCGGATACCCGCTTCGATCATGCGGTTGATGGCGTTAACGCCTCCGCCGCCGACGCCGACAACTTTGATGACGGCGAGGTGGTTGTTGCTTGTGGCAGCCATTGGTTCCTCCAACATTCAGGCTCTACTTGAAGCCGAGACTTTTTTTGCCCCGAAAGGCACCCACAAGTTAGGTGTCTGAGTGACGAAAGCGCGGGAACCAGCCTCGGCGTGTCGCGAATACGCGGCGATGTGCTCTGGGCGCTAGTTGGTGCGGTTCATGATGAGCGTGTCGGGGGCGGACACATCAATGACATACGTCCCTCCCTTGCTCTTCGCGATGGTCAATGCTTGATCAAGAACGGCAGCCTTGAGAGTTGATTGTTCGTCTGAACCCCAACGAATTTCATGGCTGACACCGCGAAGAACAAACTCAACCGAGTCACGTGTCGCTGCCGACACTGACGCGACGTCAGCCCTCAAGCTCGCGGGAAGTGCGAGCAGCGCCTTGACCGTCGCGAGGAAACC
>JBJOQU010000083.1:0-2865 GCA_046049745.1 Actinomycetota bacterium
ATCGCTGCGCACAAGGCCACTGTGACGGTCTACGCAATGGATTTGTCCAAGCCAGGCTCATCGGCGGAACTCGAAAAGAAGGTTCTCGCTGACGGGCATTCGGTTGACGTTCTTGTCAACAACGCGGGGTTTGGAACGAACGCTCGTGTAGCGGACGAAAATCGCGCCACCGTCGCCGAGGAAATTCAGTTGAACATCGGCACCCTTGTTGACCTCACTATTGCTTTCCTGCCGGGAATGGTCGCCAGGAAGTCTGGTGCCGTCGTCAACATCGCCAGTACCGCGTCGTACCAGCCAGTTCCGGGGATGGCTGTCTACGCTGCAACCAAGGCATTCGTCCGCTCGTTCACCGAAGCGGTGTGGGGCGAGGTTCCCGCCGGCGTCAAGGTTTTCGCCGTGTCGCCTGGTGCCACGGCAACAGAGTTTTTCGACGTATCAGGCGCGACCCCGGCAGGCGGGCTTGCAGCGGCTTCCGAAGTTGTCGACGTCATTCTGGCCGGCATGGATGCGGTAAAACCCGCACCGTCTGTGATCGTCGGAGCCCGCAATCGAATCATGGCCCGAATTTCGCGAATCGTGCCCGTGACCGTCGCGATCAAGGTCGCTGGGTCAATGTTCCTCCCCAAGAAATAGGATTGTCGGCATGGATACTCTCGCCATCAACTGGCTCGCTGTCGTCGTCGCGTCACTGTCATCGTTCATCATTGGCGCCGTCTGGTTTGGGCCCAAGACCTTCTACCCAACCTGGATTCGTGCCATGGGACGCGAAGTCCCGACCGAACGTGTCGAGATGTCCGGTGCCGAGACAGCATTGATGTTTGGTGGCACGTACATCGCCGCATTGGTGCAGGTTGTGTCGCTTGCTACAGTCCTTGCGTTCGCCCGCGCCGCAGGTGGCACCATCGATGCTGGGTCGGGCGCCCTCATTGGTTTCGCGCTGGCCGTTGGCTTTGGCGCGTTTGCGTCGGTTTCGCACCGCATGTTTGGTCAGGCTGATCACAAAGTCTTTCGCTCGCTCAAGGTGTGGATCATCGAGGTCGGCCAGGACGTCGTGTGTGTGACGATCGCCGGTGCAATTCTGGGAGCCTGGGCATAACAATGACCGAAAAGGTTCAGGGACCGAAGTCGTATTTCCCATCAATCGAGAAGAAGTACGGCCAGCCGATTGACCACTGGATGGGGTTGTTGGACGCGAACGCGCGCGACCTCACACACATGGCGCAAGTGGGCTGGCTCAAGGAAAATCACGGCATTGGACACGGGCACGCGAACGCCCTCGTCGCCGTGTTCCGCACGGAACGTGGATTGTGACCGAACGCGAGTTGTATTTCGTTGAACGCGAGTTCGCCGCCCCGGTCGACCGAATGTGGCGTGCGTGGACGACGGCCTCGGAACTCGAACAGTGGTACCACCCGACGGTTTTGTCCGTGGTTCCCGGTTCGGCGACGTCCGAACCCGTTGTCGGAGGGCGCTGGGCGGTTGCAGTCGATGTCCCCATGAACGACATGGTCGCCTACTTCTGGGGCCGCTATCGCATCGTGGACGACCTTGTCCGAATCGAACACACGCTGTCGTATTCGCAGGACGAACTCGAATTCATCGCCCGAGACGACGATGCACCATTCCATCGAATCGTGATTGATTTCACCCCGACGGACCTGGGTGTTGTTGTGCGATTTACTCAATTCGGCGAGATGCCGGACGAACAGGCCGAGGCAAGTCGCATGGGGATGGAAAGTTACTTCGATTCGCTCGAATCTCATCTAAACTGAATAACCGACCACCCCATCGAATTTCCTCAATTTCGTTTTGCCTCAGGAGAAACCATGAACCGCGCAATTGTTCGCCCCTTCGGAGCTGCTGCAGCTGTCGCGGCCTTCATGGTCGGTTCCGCATCCATGCCCGCTGTTGCCGCCACAGGCGACGTCAACCTCCTCGCTACATACGGTTCAGTGAAGAACTCCGAGGGTCTCATTGGACTTGTAGGCGTTCCGTTCTACGACGGAGAATGGACCTATTCGAACGGTTCCGAGTTCCCGATCGACTCGACAGTCTCTGCGGCGGACGTTGACTGCGCCAACACATGGTCTTCGTTTCAGTTTTTGTGTGACCCTGCGCCGACGTCCAACGTACGTGGGCAGTTGACCCAGGACAGCGGAGACGTGGGGTACACCTCCGCAATGGGCGACCAAGATTCGGTCGCTTACATCGTCATCGACCTAGGAGCCGTTTCCACCTTTGATTCTTTCGAGGTCTTCCAAATGGTCAGTTCAGACGGGAACGTTACTTCAGCTTCGCTCGACGTGAGCAGTGCAACTGGTGATGCATGGCCCACCGCGGAAGACGGTTCATGGAATTCGGTTGTAGTGCAAAGCGATCTCAATGATGAAACCGTTCTTGATGGAACTGGGCCTTACACGAACACAGATGTCACGACTTTCGACTTTGCAGAGACGACTGGGCGTTACGTCAAACTGACGTTCTGGAACGACGGCTCATTCGACAACGATGACTACATTGAAGTTGCTGGCGCCAAGCTATTCGGCCACCGCAATGCACTGGCAGAAACGGGCGTCGACGGGCTTGGCCTCAGCCTCGCAGGCGTGATCGCTGTTTCGGCAGTTGCCGTGGGCGTGGTCGCTCGCCGCCGCGCGCCGATTCACGTCGCGCGCTGAGGGTCGGACTCCGCGCACGACAGACAGCGCAGTGCGGCGGCTTGTAGGGTGAACTAGTGCCCTCCACCTTGAAGAAGTTTTCCGCGACAACCTGGTTTGTCACCGCGTTTGCGATGTTCTTTGGCCGCGGATTCATTTATTCGTCGTGGTCGAGCCGTGGTCCCGAGGTGCAAGAACGTCTCGGTGTGAC
>JBJOQU010000084.1:0-4730 GCA_046049745.1 Actinomycetota bacterium
GTACCACGGTTCGCACATCACTATTGGCGGCGACGGTCGGAGCACACGTTTACCAGGGCACGGCGCAAACCGTGGGTCACGTCACCGCGCAGCCTCGCGGGAACCACCACCCCTCGCTGGCTCCCTACGGGC
The DNA here is from genome assembly GCA_046049745.1 of Actinomycetota bacterium. GTDB lineage: Bacteria > Actinomycetota > Actinomycetes > Actinomycetales > Microbacteriaceae > MWH-TA3. The sequence continues at coordinate 133 of JBJOQU010000084.1, forward strand.
TGTTCCACGCCTCTGACGGCCCGATCCAAATCGCGGTCGGAACCGAAGGGCAATGGGCGGCGCTGTGTGCCGTCCTGGGAATTGAGCAGGCCGAAAAGTTTTCGACGAACAGCTTCCGCGTGACGCGTCATGCCGAAGTGGTCGAGTTGCTCAATTCCGCGATGTCGACGTGGACGTCCGCTGACGTTCTTGCGGAACTGGAAAAGGCGGGAGTCCCCGCGGGCAAAATTCGCACGATGGCCGAGGTCTACGACTGGGAGCAAACGCGCTCGCAGGGCCTGGTTGTCGACGTCGACCACGCGACGCTGGGCAACATCGAGATTCCGGGGCCTGCACTTCGCTGGTTTGACTCAACGGGCGAGATAACGCCAACGCACCACCTTGCCCCGCCGACGCTCGGCCAGCACACCAACGCAATTCTTTCGTGGCTCGCCGACTAGGGGCAACCGTGGCGCGGCGCATCCCAATTCTCGAAGTGGCCATTGACGAAGGTCGCGGTCCTGTCGTCGTCCTCATTCACGGGATCGCGTCGACCGCCGTCACGTTCGAGAAACTTGTGCCGCTGCTGACTCCGACACATCGCGTCATCGCGCTGAACCTGCTCGGGTGCGGGAACTCGCCGGCACCAGAGGAACTGGACTACACCGCGGACGATCACGTCGAGGCAATCCGCCGAACACTCATCCGCCTTCGGGTGTGGCGTCCCTTCACGCTTGTGGGGCATTCGATGGGCGGTCTGATTGGTGCCCGGTTCGCCAGCGTTTATGGCCGATGGGTTCGCCGGCTCATCATGGCCGGTGCGCCCATCTATCCGCCGATGAAGACCGTCGTGAATCCGATTGACCGCGCACAACTCGGTTTTTACCAAACGTTTTATGACTACCTCAAGGCGAACCCGCACTTCACAGGCATGACGGCACAAGCACTCAACGCCATTTCGCCGATCAAGAACATCATTCAAGTCACCGAACACGGGTGGGAAGCGACAAAGCGTTCGATGACCAACGTGATTCAGGGACAGGCCACTTTGACCGACCTGACTCTGGTTTCCTCGCCCGTACACCTTGTGTACGGCACACTCGATCCATTTCTCTCCAAAGTCGGAACCGATGCTGCCGCCCGCATCAACAATGTTTCGGCACACCCGGTCGACAAAGTCGACCACGTTATCCGGCCGCTGATGGCCAAAGTAATTGCGGGGCTCGTCTAGCGGTCAAGCCACGCACTGAGCGTCGCACAGAACCATTCGGGTTCATCCCGGTGGAGGTTGTGACCGGTACCGGGAAGCATCGCGCGTTGAATCAACGGATTCGCGGCCTCCAGCGCGTCGGCTTGTGCATTCGTGTAGCGCGCGAGGACGGCGGGGTCGCCCTGGAAAATCAGAGTCGGGACTGTCAGGTCTGCCGCTTCCGCGAGCACGTCCCAGTCGGGATTGTCGTCGCACGAGTGGACGAGGGCGAATTCGGATGCGGTCCGTTGGGCCTTCACCGCCGCGGTGACCGTGCGCGCGTTCCACCGCGGGTTTTCGCGGGAAACTTCCTCGACGGTCTGCGCGTGGTTGTTGCGCAATTGTCGCGCACGGATCTCTGCGCGGTCGTCGTCAGTCGTTGCGAGGGCGGGATCGATCAGGGCAAGGTGCGTGGCCCACGTCGGATCGATTGCGCTGGCGCGGACGACGCTGGCCCCGCCGATGGAATGACCGACGACGAGGTCCCACGCCGCCGTGCGCGGAACCGCGAGGAGGTCGTGCGCGTAGTCCTCGATGCGATAAGCGTCCGCGCGGGGTGCGCTTCCGTGCCCGCGCTGGTCGACTGCAACAGCGAACCAACCTTCGCGGGCAAGGTGCTCGCCGATTTCCCACATCGTCGCTGCGTCGCTACCAAGTCCGTGTACGAGCAGAGCGCGGTGCGTTGAATCCGGTTCGCCCCATAGCACCTTGGGCAGGACAACTACAGTCATGTCCCCACCGTAATACGGACAAACTGAAAGGGGCGAACCTTGCGGCCCGCCCCTTCCATGATTCGTTGCTAGGCGTTGCGGCGACGTCGTGCGACGACGAGCGCTCCACCTGCTGCGAGTGCGAGCACACCGAACCCGAGGCCGGCCGTTGCGTCGACACCAGTTTCTGCGAGTTCCGGTGCCGGAGCGAGCTCGCAGTTGGGTCCGCCGCCAACCCAGTTTTCGGGCGTAGCGTCGAGCCCAGCCAGCAGGCGCGATCCGAGTCCGTCGGAATATGCACAGTCCGAATAGGTGGCGAGCTGCTGCTCAAGAGCTGTGGTGTATGCGGCTGGGGCCTCCGGACCGCGAACGGTTGCGGCGAAGTACGAGAAAATCTGGGTCTCGCCAACCGCAATCGACGAATAATCCGAATCCGCGTCTTCATCTGACCACAGGTAGCTGTTGTCGTCAGGAATGGTGTTGTCATCCAAAGAAGAACTCTCAACAAAATCGGCGGCATCGGCGTGGCCGTATGCGAACGTAACTGGCGCCTCGGCACCGATTATGTCGCCGGCGTCGGTCCAGGTCCCGTCGCTAGCACAGTCAATCCAACCGTCACTCAGTTCCCAAGTGTCGTCTCCGTCACCCGTGCTCGTGAGGCCAGATTCGCACTCACCGAATGACACGTCGAGCTGCCAACCGAAGTCGATTGCGTGGTCGTCATTGTTGGTGAGAATCATCGAAACACGGATTTGGGCTCCGTTGTCGCCCTCGTTGAACATTCGGTATTCGGTCACATAATCAACCATGTCGGATCCGTCACCACTGAGGTCAAACCCAGCGTCAGGGGTGCAGGTGACGATGATGTCACCGGTCACTGTGTCTGTGACCTTGTCTGCGCTCGCGCAGTTCGGGAACAGTTCTCCCTCTCCCGAGTCGTTCCATACGGAAAAATAGACGCTGTCGAGAGTGTCACCATAGACAGCGTCGTACGATGCTCCATCCACGCCTTCATAGTCGGCGTCGAGAGGGTCAGATGCTGTTTTGACAAATTCGCCTTCGTCGAGATTGCTGGATTCGCCATCGAAAGAGAAGTCCCAGACGAAATTATTGAGGGCAACTAAGTCGCCGTCCCATGAGGTGGCATTCGCGGGTGCAACCGTGAACGCGGCAAGCGCTGCTGCAGCGACGGTCGCGATAATTGATTTTTTCATGAAGTTCCTTCAAAAGGGGTAGTTGCACCCAGTCGGGCACGAACCCAATTGTATCGCGAACGTGTCGAAATAATCAGTGGTCGGCGAGGTGCCGAAGGTCGGGCATCTTGCGCACCCACACCGCGGGGACGACCGCAGCGAGTGCCGCGAAGACGGCGGCAAGGGCGAACCCACCCGCGCTTCCCGCGTAGTCGATGGCGAATCCGGCCAGGGCGCTCGCGATGGCTCCTCCGACTACCCACCCTGTGCCCAGCCACCCAAGACTTTCGGGCAAGTCGCCCGCATCGACCGATTCAGTGGCAACCGCGTATTGCACGGTCATCGCAGGTGCGACGCCGATTCCGGCGACGAGCAGGGCCAATGTCAACAGAACCGGGTCCAGCGTGAACATTGCAAGGACGGAACCGAACGCAACGAATACGAGTCGGCGGGTCAATGACCACGGGCCCATTGGGGTGTGGCCCATCGCCAATCCACCGACGAGCGACGCGGCGGCCCAGAGCCCCAGGATGATTCCGGCGGGGGAGTCCTTTTCGCTTCCGAACGCCGCGACGGTGGCGGCTTCGATGGCCGAGAAGGATCCGACGACGAGCAAACCGCTGAACACGACGATGAGTACCGGCGGCTTCTTGAGGACGGCGCCCATCTTTCCGGTAGACGGGGCAAGTCGCGCGGCCTTGACCGCGGGACGCGTGAGGAACCACACGCCACCCAGGGCGCCGATCACGGCGGGTGCGAGGACGCCCATCGCGCTTCCCAACTGGGTTGCGGCGGCAACGGTGATGACCGGTCCAAGAATCCAGATGAGTTCCTGGATGCTCGCATCAAGCGACTGAAGGCTTTGGATCTGGTTGCGCGCCACCATCGACGGGTACACCGCGCGCGCGGCGGGCTGGATGGTGGGCAAGCTGAACCCGACAACGAAGCCAAGCGAAATATGGACGGCGGGGGTGACGGGGATGAACGCGAGTGCCACCATGCACGTAACAGAGATGACGAGCATCGTCCAGAGCACGGGCGCGATACCGAATCGGCTCATCCATCTGCTCGAGATCGGGCTCGCAATCGCCTGGCCGATCGCCATTGCAGCGATGACGAGTCCGGCGATCGCATAGCGACCGGTTTGCTGTTGCACATGAATGAGAAGACCGAGCGCCAGCATGCCGCCGGGGAATCGCGCAATGAGTTGTGACGCGACGACGGCAGCGAGTCCCGGGACTCGGAGCAGTTCGGCGTATCTCTTCACCCGTCCAGCCTATGTCGGTGGTGAGTGTTTTACTCGGGATGGCCGCAAGTTGGCTGGAAACTGGCGAATTCGCGGCACAAACAGCCTGTGGAAAACGTGAATAAGTTGTCCACAGTTGTGCACGACACGCCACAAGATATGGGGTTATTGCCCAAACGATAACGGAACATATAGTGTTTTTCATCCAGCCACTTTTAGGC
>JBJOQU010000085.1:0-3879 GCA_046049745.1 Actinomycetota bacterium
CGCGGGATTCCGCGTCACCGAATCGGCGAACGACAACCCAGCTGCCGTTATCCAAGGATTCGCGCAGACCGTCGGGTGGGTTCACCTTGCAGAAGCGTCGTTTGCCCTGCACACGGGAATTCCGTGGGTTGCGACGAACACTGACTGGACTATTCCAGTTGCGCGCGGTGTGGCGCCAGGGAATGGAACTCTCGTTTCCGCAGTTCATCTTGCCGTCGGGCGACTTCCCGTGTTTGCGGGCAAGCCGGAACGCGCAATTTTTGACTACGCCTCCGAACGTTTTGACGCCCACAGTGCTCTGGTCGTCGGCGATCGACTCGACACGGACATTCTCGGTGCGAACCGTGCCGGGATGCGTAGTGCGCTTGTCTTGACGGGAATCGATGGTCCTAAGCAGGTCCTCGCCGCCGCCGCAGACCAGCAGCCGACCTACATTCTGGGCGACTTGCGAGAACTGGACCAGCCATATCCCGAGGCAAAGGTCGACGAGAAAAACGGAACGACAACCGTGACGGTGGGGAAGTCGATTGTGACAATGACCGCTCATGTCGTCAAGGTCAAGAAGCCGGGTAACAATCCGCTCGACCTTCTCCGCGCCGGGGCGACCGCCATTTACCGTTCGGGGCTCCGGATTTACGGTCTCGACGTCGACCCCGCGCTATATTCGTGAGCATGGAGAACGAGTTGGAACGACAGACCGTGGAGCACATCAACGAGCTTCCGCTCGAACAGCGCGCCGCGGCATTCGCCGATCTCGAACGTGCTCTGCGCGATCGGCTCGATGACCAGTCCCGCTGAGTTTCCCCGGCTTGACCTCGCTCTTGTCGAGCGTGGGCTCGCGGAATCCCGCACACGCGCGGCCCGACTGATTGATTCAGGTGACGTTCAAGTCGATGGTCGAATCATCACCAAGGCAGGCTTCCGGGTGGACCCCGAATCGACTGTTGAGGTCACAGCGTTAACCCGTTGGGTTGCGCGATCGGCCGTGAAGCTGCTTGCGGCCTGCGAACGTTTCGGCATCGACTATCGCGGCAAGACGGTTCTTGATATCGGCGCATCGACCGGTGGATTCACTGAGGTCGCATTGTCGCGCGGGGCATCGCGTGTAGTCTCGCTCGACGTTGGGCACGGGCAGATCCATCCGCGAATCCGAGACGATTACCGGGTTGTCGTCCGTGAAGGCGTCAATGCTCGGTCATTGACCTCCGACGAGATCGAATCGTGGGGTGTCACGCGCGTCGACGACGTCGTTGTTGACGTCAGTTTCATCTCGCTCACCCACATCATTCCGTCGCTGGTCGCCGCATTGGGAACTGATTTTCGCTACATCGTGCTCGTCAAGCCGCAGTTCGAAGTCGGCAAAGGCAATCTGGTCGACGGAGTCGTCCGTGATGCAGTGAAGCGTGATGCTGCCGTGATCTCGGTCTGTGACGCTCTTGTCGACGCCGGACTGCCCATTTCCGGGATTATGGCGTCACCGATCGACGGCGAGCACGGAAATCGCGAAGCACTTGTGTACGGCGATTCCACAAAGGCGCTCGATGCGCGAGAATGGAAGGACCACGCAGCATCGATCTGGAAGGAGTGACGGCATGACTCGTTCGTTCCTTATCATCGCCCACTCGGGTCGACCAGCGTCGCTTGACGCCGCGATTGTCGTCGCCCGCGAACTGGGGACCGCTGGCGCCCAGGCCGTGTGCCTCGATTCCCAATTCCAGGCGCTCAAGGCGACTTCTGATGTTGACTTCCGCCAGTTGGGCAAAGACGTCCAGATTGCGGACATCGAACTCGTCATCTGTCTTGGTGGCGACGGCACAATCCTCAAGGCCGCGGAAATCATGCGCGATGGCTCGGCGCCCCTCTTGGGTGTCAACATGGGCCACGTCGGCTTTCTTGCCGAACTCGAGGTGGAAGACCTTGAATCGGTGGTCGCACGAGTTATTGCCAAGGATTACACGGTTGACGAGCGACTTACGCTCGACGTGACCGTTGAACTTGAAGGCAAGACCGTTTTCGAGACCTGGGCGTTGAACGAAGCAAGTATCGAAAAACTGTCGCGCGAACGCATGATCGAAGTCATCATCGCGGTGGACGACCGCCCGATTTCGACGTTCGGGTGCGACGGTGTCTTGTTGGCCACACCGACAGGTTCGACCGCCTATTCTTTCTCCGCCGGCGGCCCTGTTGTCTGGCCGACCGTCGAGGCGCTCATCATGGTTCCACTGTCGGCACACGCACTCTTTGCTCGCCCACTCGTCACCACGCCAGATTCGACCATGACCGTCGATTTGTTGGACCGGAACGGCGCATCCGGAGTCCTGTGGTGTGACGGGCGTCGCACCCACACTCTTGCTCCGGGTTCGCGCATCACCGCGAAACGTTCGGCGACTCCCGTGCGCTTGGCCCACACGCACTCCGGCCCGTTCTCTGAACGTCTCGTACAAAAGTTCTCGTTGCCCACCGAGGGGTGGCGCGGAAGTTCACAATGATCGACGAGATTTCGATTCGCGACCTCGGGGTCATCAAGTCGGCCGTCCTTCGACTCACGCCGGGGTTCACTGCTGTCACCGGTGAAACTGGTGCGGGCAAGACGATGGTCGTGTCAGCACTGGGACTTTTGCTTGGTGAGCGGGCCGATTCGGGCGTTGTCCGTCACGATGCGGAACGAGCGCAGGTCGACGGACGTTGGCGGATCGATTCTGCTGCGGTAACTTCAGCCGTCGAGGAATTGGGAGGGGTCGTCGAAGACGGTGAGCTCATCGTGTCTCGTTCGGTGTCGAGCGAAGGCCGTTCACGCGTTGTGATTGGTGGCGTCTCTGCACCCGTCGGGGCACTGGGTGAACTCGGCGAGCATCTCGTCGCGATTCATGGACAGAGCGACCAACTTCGACTTCGCTCACAGTCGGCACAACGTGATGCGGTCGATCGGTTTGCTGGAGACGCCTTGCGCACCGCGCTTCGCGACTACCAGGGCCTGTTTCGACGGTGGACGGACTCTGTTGCGCGACTTGAACAATTGACGCGCGAAGTTGAAGCCCGTCGACGTGAAGCAGAGGAACTGCGTCTTGCGGTCGTTGAAATAGACGCCGTCCAACCCATCGCGGGGGAGGACGTTCGGCTGAAGTCCGTTCTCGAGCGTCTCGCGAACGGTGACGACCTTCGCAGAGCGGCTCAGGAGGCTCACGAGGCACTATCTGCTGAGGATTCAGAGTTCGACGCAGTTTCGCTTGTCGAGAACGCCCGCAAGGCGCTAGAGCGCGTCGCCAGCCACGACGCGACCGTCGAAACACTCCTTACGCAATTGTCCGAGGCGTCGATCATTGTTCGTGATGCGGCGCAATCGGTTGCGTTGTATGCGAACGGTCTTGACGTTGACGGTGACGATATCGAAACCGTTCAGCAGCGCACTGCGACAATCAACGCGTTGGTGCGGAAATACGGCCCGACTCTCGACGAGGTTCTGGTGATGTGGTCTACCGCGTCGGATCGACTTTTCGAATTGGACCGGACGAGCGACGAGATTGGCGAGTTGTCGGCGTCGGTGGAAGCCGATCGCGCCGAACTCGAACGTCTTGCTGATGTGCTGTCTGCCCTTCGCACGTCGGCCGCGGCGCGGCTGTCGGCCGAAGTCACTGAGGAACTTCACCACCTTGCAATGCCGACCGCAGAATTCGTGGTGGCAGTCGCCGCGGGGACGGATTTCCACATTCACGGGCGTGACACCGTCGACATGTTGCTGCGACCGCACCCCGGAGGTGAACCCAAGCCGGTGACCAAGACGGCGTCCGGTGGTGAGCTGTCGCGGGTTATGTTGGCGATTGAAGTCGTAATCGCGGGCACAGACACAGTGCCAACCCTGGTGTTTGACGAAATCGATGC
>JBJOQU010000086.1:0-7389 GCA_046049745.1 Actinomycetota bacterium
TCGGTGTTCGTTTCCGTTTCGTGCCTCGAGTTGGACTGGGCGCGGGACCTGTGACAGCACAAACTCCGCGGGTTGCAACACCCGAAACCAATCCGTTCATGCAGGTCGCCGCGGCGGCTGCAGCGGAGCGGTCCAGCGAGCCGGCGGGTGAAATGGCCGATCGCCAACAGGCCGCGCAGGCAGAAGAAGCCAAGAAGTCCGAGAAGTCCCAGAAGCCGGCTAAGCCCGCGAAGCCCGCCGAGCCAGTCAACCCCGAGGACGAAAAACGGGGCGAGTCGGTCATTCGTGACCTTCTCGGCGCAACCCTCGTCGCGACGATCGACAGTGGCACCTCGCCCGAACAGGCAGCCTCTGACGATAACGCAGCGCGACCCTCGCTCTTCGACGACGAGTCCTCCTCGGACGACTGACTATGTACGACGGAATTCTTCAAGAACTCATCGACGAGTTCGGACGTTTGCCCGGTGTTGGCCCCAAGTCAGCCCAGCGAATCGCCTTCCACGTCATTCAGACCGAGGCGTATGACCCCAAGCGCCTTGCCGAGTTGCTCGGGACGATTCGCGATCTCGTCAAGTTCTGTGCGGTGTGCGGGAATATCTCGCAAGAAGACGAATGCAACATTTGCCGTGACCCTCGACGCACGCGGGATACCATCTGTGTCGTCGAGGAGGCCAAAGACGTTGTCGCGATCGAGCGAACCCGTCAATTCCGTGGTCTGTATCACGTGCTCGGTGGCGCTATCTCGCCGATTGATGGCATTGGTCCAGACCAACTCCGCATCGGCTCGTTGCTCGAGAGGCTTCGCGACACCAGCATCATCGAAATCATCCTCGCAACGGACCCGAACGTCGAGGGCGAGGCCACGGCGACCTATCTGATTCGACTTCTTGAACCTCTAGGAATCCGCATCACGCGTCTCGCGAGCGGTTTGCCGGTCGGCGGTGACCTCGAATACGCCGATGAGGTCACCCTCGGTCGCGCCTTCGAACACCGCACCCGTGTCGGCGGAACGGCTTAAGCGGTAGAATCTCACGCAGGGCGGGCGATGGGGCCATCGCCCTTTGTTGTACCCCGACCCGAGAGGGAAACCGTGTCATTGATTGTCCAGAAGTTCGGCGGATCGTCCGTCGCTGATGCCGAGAGCATCAAGCGAGTGGCGCGTCGAATTGTGGCAACAAAGGCGCAGGGTCACGATGTCGTCGTCGCCGTTTCTGCGATGGGCGACACCACCGACGAACTAATCGAACTCGCTCATTCGGTCACGGAAAACCCGGACCCGCGTGAGATGGACATGCTGTTGACCACGGGAGAGCGCATTTCGGTCGCTCTCTTGGCGATGGCCATCAAGTCACTCGGCGTTGACGCGCGTTCATACACGGGCAGCCAAGCGGGCATGATTACCGATTCGCACCACGGTGCCGCTCGAATCGTCGAGGTCACCCCCGATCGACTTCGCGAAGCACTCGACGAGGGCGCGATTGCGATCGTGGCGGGGTTCCAGGGGTTCAACCGCGACTCCAAGGACATCACGACACTGGGCCGAGGCGGAAGTGACACGACCGCGGTTGCTCTCGCGGCCGCACTGGATGCCGATGTCTGCGAGATCTACACGGATGTCGACGGCGTATTCACGGCCGATCCCCGAATTGTGACCAAGGCGCACAAGGTGGACGTCGTCACGTTCGAGGAGATGTTGGAGCTCGCCGCTGCGGGTGCCAAGGTGCTTCACATCCGCGCGGTCGAATACGCGCGTCGCCACGGGGTGACGCTGCACGTTCGATCCAGTTTTGCGGACAAGGAGGGGACGCTCGTCGTCGCCACGAGGGGAGAGAACATGGAAGAGCCCATCATCACCGGTGTCGCCGGTGACCTCAGCGAGGGGAAAATCACCGTCATCGGTGTTCCCGATATTCCGGGCAAGGCTGCCGAGATCTTCACGATTGTCGCTGGCACCGGTGCCAACATCGACATGATTGTCCAGAACGTCTCGGCCGCGGTCAGCGGACTTACCGATATCTCATTCACACTTCCGAAGACGGACGGTGACAAGACTCTCGCAGCGCTTCGTGCAGCACAGCCCACCGTCGGTTTCGCCGACCTCGCATACGACGACAACATCGGAAAGTTGTCGGTTGTCGGTGGTGGAATGCGCACCAACGCGGGCGTCTCGGCGCAACTCTTCACCGCGCTGTTCGAAGCGGGCATCAACATGGAGATGATTTCCACCTCGGAAATTCGCATCTCCGTCGTTACCCGCGGTGATGACCTCACGCGCGCGATGACGGCGGTCCACTCGGCCTTCGGTCTCGATGGAGACGTCGAAGCGGTTGTCTACGCAGGAACGGGCCGATAATGGGCGCGCGTATCGGTGTGGTCGGCGCAACCGGGCAGGTCGGCGCCGTCGTTCGTCAGTTGCTCGTTGACCGCAAGTTTGACATTGACGAAATCCGCTTCTTCGCTTCGGCCCGAAGCGCGGGCAAGGTCATCCCGTTCAACGGACAGGACGTGGTCGTCGAAGACGCCGAAACCGCGGATCCGACGGGTCTCGACATTGCCATCTTCTCGGCAGGGGCAACACTGTCCAAGGCGCAGGCCCCCCGCTTCGCTGCAGCTGGTGTGACCGTGGTCGACAACTCCAGCGGATGGCGCATGGACCCCGAGGTGCCGCTCGTCGTATCCGAGGTCAACCCTCACGCAATTGACGAGGCCGTTAAGGGAATCATCGCCAACCCGAACTGCACGACAATGGCGGCGATGCCCGTCCTGAAGCCGCTCGACGCAGAGGCCGGACTTGTCCGTCTTCAGGTTTCGACGTACCAAGCCGTTTCCGGTGCAGGTCTTGCCGGTGGCGAGGAACTGATGGACCAGGCCCGCGCGGTTGTCGCACAAGACGCGATCCAACTGGTCCACGATGGGCGCGCCGTCGACTTCCCCGCACCGGTCAAGTTCCCCAAAAACATCGCGTTCAACGTCATCCCGCAAGCAGGGTCATTTGTCGATGACGGCCAGGACGAAACGGACGAAGAAAAGAAGTTGCGCAATGAATCGCGCAAGATTCTCGAACTCCCCAACCTCGCCGTGTCGGGAACCTGTGTTCGTGTTCCGGTTTTCACGGGCCACTCGCTGTCGATCCATGCGCAGTTTGCAAACCCAATCAGCGCGGCTCGAGCGAAGGAGATTCTCTCCGCTGCTCCCGGCGTCAAGGTCGTCGACGTTCCCACTCCGTTGGACGCGGCGGGAATTGACCCCAGCCTCGTTGGTCGAATCCGACAGGACCAATCGTTCGAGGACGGAACGGGCCTCGTTCTCTTCATCTCGAACGACAACCTGCGAAAAGGCGCCGCACTCAACGCCGTTCAGATCGCTGAGATCGTCGCCGAGCGCAAGGGTCTTCGCTAGCCCCTTCGAGCCTCGCGGAATGCGCGGACGGTCAATTGGACGGCGGCGTACATGATGACGGTTGCCAACAACGGATTAGCCCATTCGGTCGGAAGGCTGACTGACGCCCAGACCCCCAGCGGAGCAATGGTGGCGGTTGTTGCGCCGAGAGGAACCGCTACCTTCCAGTTGACCAGCCCCTGCCGCCCGGAACTGATTGTCCCCGACACCGCGGCGGGAACCATGGCGACGAGCGACAGCGTCTTTGCGGTCAGGTCGCTCACACCCATGAGAATGAGAATCGGCACGGCAAGAATGCCGCCACCAACACCGAGAAGACCGGCGGCGAACCCCATCAACGCTCCGATGGCGAGTAGCGACAGAACGGTCGCTGGCGACCACTCGAGGTGTGCTTCTCGTTCAGGAATTGTGACGAAAACCATGGCGGCCGTGACCGCGAGCATTCCGATGAAAATCCATCGAACTAGAGCGACGTTCCACGTGCGTAACGCACGGGAACCGAGAGGGGCAAGAGCAGCAGCGCCGATTGAGACGACCAACCCGAAACCCAACTGCCCGACGGGAACAGAACCCGACGCCAGATACGCCGATGCCGCAATCGCTGCCGTGGGGATGATGGCGGCGAGGCTGGTGGCGGACGCGGCACGCTGCGGGAGTCCAGCCGCGAGAACGAGTAGCGGAACCATGATGATTCCACCACCGATACCGAACAACCCCGACAGGAATCCCGCGACGGCCCCGATGGCCAGAATGACGGGGAGGCGAGGGGTTGGTGTTGGCACGAAAGCCAGCCTAACCGCGGGGAATAGGATGGGAGAGTGACCAAGGTAGTTGACGCAGTCCTCGTGGGTGGGGGCATCATGAGCGCCACCCTCGCCACCCTTCTCCACCGACTCGAGCCGACCTGGTCTATTGACATTTACGAGCGTGCTGGTTCGCTCGCGCCGGAATCGACGAACCCCTGGAACAACGCAGGTACCGGACACTCGGCATTGTGCGAATTGAACTACACCCCTCAGATGCCCGATGGGTCGGTTGCCACCGCAAGCGCGGTCAAGGTTAATCAACAGTTCCAACTGTCACGCGAACTGTGGTCTGCGTTGGTTGACGACGGAACAATCCCTGACCCCAGGGCCTTCCTCGTCCCGGTCCCGCACATGAGTTTCGTGTGGGGAGCCGACAACGTGAAATACCTGCGTAAGCGCTTCGAGGCGCTGAAGGGGAACCCGCTGTTCCCCGGTGCCGAATACACCGAAGACCCCGCCGTCATTCACGAGTGGACCCCGCTCCTCATGCCCGGGCGTCCCAAGGGCGAGCCTGTTGCTGCGACTCGATTCGTGGACGGAACTGACATCAATTTCGGTGCGCTCACCGAGCTCTTGATCGATCCTCTCGTCGCGGACGGTGTCCACCTCCACTTGTCTCACTCGGTGACAAAGATTCGTCGCCGTCGTGACGGACTGTGGCGCGTGTCGCTCAAGCACGAGGTTGGCAAGACACCGAGCGAGGTGCTTGCGCGCTTCGTGTTCGTTGGTGCTGGCGGTTACGCGCTTGGACTTCTGCAGGGTGCACGTATCCCCGAGATTCGCGGATACGCGGGCTTCCCCATCTCAGGTCAGTTTTACCGCTGTGACAACCCCGAGATCGTCGCGCAGCACAGTGCCAAAGTTTACGGTCGCGCATCGGTCGGAGCACCGCCAATGTCCGTTCCCCACCTCGACACTCGTGTCGTCGACGGCCAGTCGAGTCTGTTGTTCGGGCCTTACGCGGGTTTCACCCCGAAGTTCCTCAAGTTCGGCAAGTTCACGGATCTCCCGTTCTCGATTCGCCTCGGCAACATCATCCCGATGCTCGCGGTCGGCGCAACAAACCTGGGTCTGGTCAAATACCTGGTCGGCGAGGTATTTGCTGGGCGCAAGGATCGCTTGGCAGCTTTGCGCGAGTACTTCCCCGAGGCGTCGGCTGACGATTGGTATGGGTATACCGCCGGCCAGCGCGTCCAAGTAATTTCTCGCGACCCCAAGAAGTTGGGAGTTCTCAAGTTTGGTACCGAAGTCGTCGCCCACAAGGACGGTTCGATCGCCGGTCTGCTCGGTGCGTCCCCCGGAGCCTCGACGTCGGTTGCGGCGATGCTCGACGTTCTCGACACATGCTTCCCTCACAAGAAGGACGCATGGTCGAAGACCTTGGCGTTGCTCGTCCCGTCGTACGGGGTCGACCTTGCATCGAACCCGACGAAAGCCGCGGCATCGCTGAAGCGCACCGCAACCACCCTCGGCATTTCGTAGAGAGTCTTTCCACGAATCGCCACGATCGTGGCGGGGTTCGACTGCCCGGCCGCGTTCACCGAAGTGAGGCGGATGTACACCGTCTTCCCGGACTTCGGACGCGGAATGAAAGCAGTCCTGCGCGCGGATACACCGTCGTTGACCGGTGTGTAGCGAGCGCTTCCCGACAGTCGCTTGGCGATTCTGTAGTCCGAAATCGGCGCACCCCCGTCCGCCGGTCGACCCCAACTCAGGGTGTAGCCCTTGTTGGTCGCGAATGTCAGCCGAATTCCTCGTGGGCTGGCCGGGGCTGTGATTGTCGGTGGTGCGGGTGGCTCAACAATCGGTGGTTCTACCACCGGTGGCTCAACGATTGGTGGCTCAACAATCGGTGGTTCCACCACTGGGGGCTCGACGACTGGTGGTTCGACAACGGGAGGCTCCACGACCGGCGGCTCAACCACCGGTGGTGGCGGCGCGAGGGGCGTAACGTGCACGACTGCACGGATTGACGCACCAACAATGTTGATGGCTTCGACCGTGATGCGATAGTCATCTGGGTACACGAGGCTCGGAATGTCCAGTGACGTCACGCTCGTCTCGTACTCAGAGATAAGGCTCGCGTCGATCCACACGGCGACGCGATAGAGCACGATCGGTTCCCCTCCGCTGTCTGGCTCGGTCCAATTGACGACCACCCCGTCCATGTCGGGTTGCGCGAGCAGGTCGTTCGGCGCGGCCGGGGTGGTTGCGGGGACTCCGCGGACGTCGTCCTCGCTAGAGGGACCAGGGCCGACCGCATTTCGTGCGACGACAAACACCGCATAATCGACGCCGTTTGTCAGTGCGGTTATCGTGCAACTGTTTTCAAGGCTGGCGCAACCGTCGGATGCGGGGAGAGTCGAAACGGTGTATCCGATAATCGGCTCACCGCCGTCAGACGGCTCCGACCAGCCCACGGTCAATGTTTGGTCGCCACGAGACGCCCACACCGGATTCGGCGAACCAGGAATTGTCGCAGGAGTGACCGGAGCGCTGGGTGTGCTGGGTTCAGAAGTGCCGACCGCGTTGAACGCCACAACGCTGAAGGAGACGGGCACGCCGTTCGTCAGGTCGGTAATGGTGCAGTTAGTCGTTGTGGTCTCACAGAGAGTTACTTCGCCGAGGAAGACGCGGTAGCCCGTCACCGGCTCACCACCGTCATTCACTGGTGGGCTCCATGTCACGACCGCGGTGTGATTGCCGCGGGTGGTGCTCACGCCCCATGGGGCCGATGGGTTCGTAGCGGGGCGCACAGGAGAGCTGGCAGCGCTGGGCACTGATGAACCCCAGACTGTCCGCGCAATGACGGTTGCTGTGTATTGCTGGCCGTTGATTACGTCCGTTATCCGGCAGGACTCTGTCGTCGTGACGCAGATAGCCCCGCCCGGATTGAGTGTCACCGTGTAATCGAGGATTAGCCGGCCCCCGTCTGACTGCCCTTGCCAGGAAACGTCGAGCATTCCGTTTCCGCCCGTCGCGGTGACAGCCGTTGGTGCGCTCGGGTTGGTGGCGGGCGATCCAGTGACCGTCGCAGGAACAGAAGAACCCGCGTAGCTTGTTGCAATCACGGAGACGTTGTAGTTGACGCCGTTGGTCAACCCTGAGAGAGTGCACGAGGTCGTGCTGGTCTGGCACGACCGTGTCAGGCCGGCGCCGACCGCGGTGACCGAGTACGTCACCA
>JBJOQU010000087.1:0-4962 GCA_046049745.1 Actinomycetota bacterium
CGAGATCTGCGACCAGTACAACGTTCTGCTCGTGTCGGACGAGGTCATTTGCGCCTTCGGTCGAATCGGCGAAATGTTCGCATGCAACGCGTTCGACTACGTTCCCGACATGATCACGTGCGCAAAGGCGATGACCTCGGGTTACTCGCCGATCGGTGCGACGATTATCTCGGACCGCATCTACGAACCGTTCAAGCACGGACAGGTTTCGTTCCCCCACGGCTACACCTTCGGCGGACACCCCGTGTCGGCTGCGGTTGCCATGGAGAACCTCGACATCTTCGAAGAAGAGGACCTGAACGGAAACGTTCGTCGCAACGCTCCCGCGTTCAAGGCCACCCTCGAGAAGCTCAAGGACATCCCGATCGTCGGTGACGTTCGCGGTGCCGGATACTTCTACGGAATCGAGCTCGTCAAGGACCAAAAGACGAAGGAGACCTTCAACGACGCCGAAGCAGAGCGCCTGTTGCGCGGCTTCCTCTCGAAGGCCCTCTACGAAGCAGGTCTCTACTGCCGCGCGGACGACCGAGGAGACCCGGTTGTCCAGCTCGCTCCCCCGCTGACCATTGGCCAGCCGGAGTTCGACGAGATTGAACAGATTATGCGTGACGTTCTCACGCGCGCAACCAACCTGCTCTAAGCCGATGGAAACTGTCTCGTTTTGGCACGAGGCAGTCGACCTAACCGCTAGGCCGGCGCTCGATGGTGACACCGTGGTGGATGTCGCAATCATCGGCGCCGGCCTGACCGGTTTGTGGACTGCTTACTACCTGCAGAAGTCTGACCCGTCGCTGTCGATTCTGTTGATGGATAAGCATGTTGCCGGATTCGGCGCCTCGGGACGCAACGGCGGATGGGCGAGCGCGTTGTTCCCCCAGACCACACCAGCACTCATCTCGAAGTATGGCTTCGATCGTGCCAAAGCGTTACGCGATGCGATGGTCGAAACAATTTCAGAAATCGGTCGCGTTGTGAAGACCGAAAAGATTGATTGCGACTGGGTCCACGGCGGAACGTGGATTTACGCACGAACCGCGTTGCAAGAAAAGATGCTGCGTGCCGAAGTTGCCGAAGCACATGAATTAGGCATCGACCACCTTGAATGGCGTGGGCGGGACGAGGTCTCGGCCGGCGGAGCACGTGGCGCAACATTTACGCCTGACTGCGCTCGCGTTCACCCAGCGAAACTCGTTCGTCGCATTGCCGAGATTGTTGAGTCGCGCGGTGCCCGGATCGCCGAGAACACCGAGGTGCTGTCATGGACGAAGGGAACAGTGGTGACCGCCCGCGGAACCGTTACCGCGAAGCACGTCATCAACGCGACCGAGGGATACGGCGCATCCATCGCACAGAACAAAACCCGGATTCTTCCGCTGTACTCCCTCATGATCGCCACCGCACCTCTGCCCGATTCGGTGTGGGACGAGCTGAAGATCGAACACGGCCAGACTTTCAGCGACGGCCGCAACCTCATTATTTATGGCCAGCGAACAGCCGACAATCGCTTCGCGTTCGGTGGTCGTGGCGCGCGCTACCACTGGGGCTCGTCGATCAAACCCGAATACGACCGCGTCGAGAGCGTATTCCTGCACCTCACGCGCACTTTGCGTGAGATGTTCCCACAGATCGCCGACCAAATCGTCGTTACGCACCGCTGGGGTGGGCCGCTCGGTGTTCCTCGCGATTGGCACGCGCACGTTGCGTACGACCCGGCGACCGGTCTCGGCAGCGCCGGTGGTTACGTTGGTGACGGCCTGTCCACGACTAATCTGGCCGGCAGAACCTTGGCCGACCTCATCACCGGGCATTCCACCGAACTGACGGCGCTTCCCTGGGTTGGACACCGTTCGCCCAACTGGGAACCCGAACCACTGCGCTTTATCGGAGCGAATGCGGGATTGCTCGGTATGACAGCGGCAGACGTCGAAGAGGGCGTCACCGGACGACCGTCGATCATCGCACGGTTGCTTGCACCCCTCACGGGCCACTAGCCAATAGCCTGAAGTGGTGATTCGTCGCTACCTCACTCCTGGCCTTGGCCGTCGCGTTGGTGTCGTCGTTGCCGCAATCGCTATCGTCGCGCAGGTCCTCGTGCTGGGCACGGCGGCGTGGTCGCTGATGAACCGCGCGGCGATCCGCGACTGGCTCGTGGTGGGCAAGGTGATCCCGTCCGACACCCTCGAAACGTATGTTTCCGAGGCAGGCCTGTCCTCTGCCGGACGTTTCTATCTTTACGCGGCTAGGCCAGAACTGCACACCGCAGCAACGTTCGCCAAGTCCTGTACCGCGAAAGAAACCGGTGTCGCGGTGCTCGGGTGTTACGTCCTAGCGACCGACCGCATCCATCTTCTTGACATCACAGACCCAGCCTTTGACACGATGGAACCGGTTGTTGCAGCGCACGAGATGCTTCACGCGGTGTGGGCGCGCTTTGATGACGTTGAACGCACGAAAGTCGCCGCTGCCGTCGAATCGTCCTATGCCGCAATCGACGATCCCGTTCTCGCTGAGCGGCTTGCCGTCTACGAGGACGAATCGGGCGACATCGACGTCGCTGAACTGTTCGCCGTGCTGGGAACCGAAGTCGCGCTCGTCGGCGAGGACCTCAACGAGGTCTACAACCGTTACTTCGACCGACGGGGCGCGGTTGTCGCGCTTGCGGTCGAGGCTGCGACGGTGATCTCGACGATCGTGGATGAAATTGCACGCGTCAGTTCCGAAATCGTCGCGCTCGAAGCATCAATTGAGGCGAGCCGAATCGCTTACGCAGACGGAACAGCGCAGCTGTCTGACGATGTCACCGTCTTCAATCGCAATGCAAACAAGCCTGGTTACTACCAGTCCCAATCCGAGTTCGATGCTGACCGTTCAGCGCTGAAGAAACGCGAAGCGAAGCTCGAAAAAGCGCGGCTTGCGATCAACGCGTCGATTGACGAATTCAACGTGCTCGTCGGGCAACTCGAAGTGTTGAACGGCCAGGCGATGGCACTGAATGAAGCCCTCGGTGTCGATGTCAGCGCAATGGCGCCAGTCACGGAAACTCCGACTTCTCCATAGCGCCGTGCGAACTGCGCTTATCCACCAATCGTTGTAGTTCGCTTACGTCACGGAGCACACAACGTATTCTCGTTACCATGACAAACTTTGACTCCATCATCCGAATGGATAGCCCTCTCGGTCGCCTTGAATTGCTCGGTCGCGGTGGCAAAGTCGTCGGCATCGAAATCGAGAAGCGCGGGCGCCTCAGCAACGACGGCGAACCGGACAAGTCATCCCCAGTCCTCGACAAAGCGCGCACGCAACTTGCTGAATACTTCGCGGGGAAGCGCACAACCTTCCAGATTCCCGTCGCCCTCGAGGGAACCGCCTTCCAAAAATCTGTCTGGAACGCCGTCAACGAAATACCTTTCGGCACAGTGCTGTCTTATGGCGAAGTCGGTCACGAGACCGGGCGACCCACGGCAGGACGAGCGGTCGGCGGTGCCGTCGGGGCGAACCCCGTCCCCATCATCATCCCGTGTCACCGAGTGTTGGCTTCCGACGGTCGAATCACGGGCTATTCGGGCGGCAACGGCATCGAAACAAAGGCGTGGCTCCTTAACCATGAAGGAATCCCCCACCGATGAGCGCGCTCCTCGTCGGCGAAGACGGTCACGCACGTTGCTGGTGGTGCGGAACCGACCCTTTGTACGTCGACTACCACGACACCGAATGGGGAGTCCCCGTTCACGGCGACCGGGAAATGTTCGAACGACTCACGTTAGAAGCATTTCAGTCAGGGCTTTCGTGGATCACCATTTTGAAGCGCCGTGAAACTTTTCGCGCGGCGTTTGCGGGGTTTGACCCTCACACCATCGCCGGTTTCGGCCCAGCGGATCGTGAACGACTCATGAATGACCCTGGGATCATCCGTAACAACGCCAAGATCGACGCCACGATCCATAACGCGGCAATCGTCGCCGACATGATTGACCGTGAACCCGGGGCGTTGGACGACCTCATTTGGTCTCACGTACCGAAAACAAACTCTCGACGCTCACAGCGCTCGGACATTCCTGCTGTCACGCCCGAATCGGAAGCGCTCGCGAAGGCACTCAAGAAGCGCGGCTTCCGTTTCGTCGGCCCCACCACCGCATACGCCCACATGCAGGCCGTCGGAGTCGTCAACGATCACGTTGACGGCTGTCACCGGCTCAAATAGCGAGCGTTACGATTCCGGGGCGGGTTGACATCGAAATCCCGCGCACACGTGACCAATCGACCAGCGCTTCGGGCGTTGGGAGGATTGGCATATCGGTAACGAGCGCGTTGACGAGTTCGCCCTTGTGAATCTTGTTGAAATGATTAAGGGCCTTGCCGCCATCTGCCGAGACCACCTCGAGATGCGCCGAGGGAACGTCGCCGGGGATCGGAGCGAGTTTACGATAACCCTCTGAACGACAGTCGAGGACCCAGTCATCAGCGGCCAACTCGCGAATCGCGTCAGAGACGTGACCGTGCCAGAACTTACTCAAAGGGACCTGTCGAACTTTGGTGTCGTAGGACAGGCGATATGCGGGGATCTCGTCACAAGACGACACGATTCCGAACAGTGCCGAGTGGATGAAGATGTTCCCGGCGGCCCACTCGCGCTGCCCCGCGGTCCACTCCATCGCCCCCGTCGCCGAATACAGAACACCGGTGTACCGATCAATTGCGGGCATCAACGGCGCGTCGGCGAAAACGTTGTTTCCCAGTTCGTCGATTGACTTCGGGCCAAGTTTCAAACCCTTCGCGGCTGCCGTGGGTGAGCTACGGCACCATGCCTCGAGCGACGCCATCAATTTGTGCCTGCTCGTGTTCTGCACGGAAAAACTGAGGGTGGGCAACCCCGAACGAGGATGCCCACCCTTGAGCTTTGTTTCCGAGGGCGGAAGCAGAAGGCGCACTAGGCGACCAGTTCCGCCTGGCTGGCGACGACCA
>JBJOQU010000088.1:0-7090 GCA_046049745.1 Actinomycetota bacterium
TCTCGGCGCGAACCCGCTCGGCTTCGGCAAGTTTGATTTGCGCCTCGGAGACGCTCGCGTCGAGTGCATCGAGAATCGGGGGAATCTCGGCCGCGACTGATTCCGCGTTCTGCAATTGCGCGCGACGCTGAACTCGCTGAGCCGCTCGGTCGGCTGCTGCCTGACGGTCCGCCTCCAGCGTGCGCGCCATTTCTTCGGCACGGTCACGTTCGCTGCGAACTCGTTCGCGAATGGTTTCCATCTCGATACGAATCTGGACTTCAGCGGTGCGGGCGGTGTCGAGCGCGGCGAGAGCGCCCTCGCGTGCACTCGCGTCGAGGGTTGGCTTCGGTTGGCCATGGAACACCTCGAGAGCGCGCACGGCCTCGCCAAGGTGCGCCTCGGCTTCATCGACGGCCGCGGCTGACTTCTCGATGGTGGCGGTGATGCGCTCGATTTCGCTTCCCGCCGCTTCGGCCTGAGCACGGAGGCGGGATGACGCCGAAATCAGTTCTGCGTTGCGTGCATCGGCCGCTCGAAGGTCTGCGAGTGCCGTGGATGCGATTGACTTTGCGGTCGCAAGGTCGTCACGCAGACGCTCGAGGCCGTTGCGGTTGCGCTCGATTTCCGTTGACACGGTTTCAAGTCGCTTCTGCGCATCGTCGCGTTCGCCCGCTAATTCGATACGCGACTGTTGCGCGCCGTTTCCACCGCGCAGGACGAATCGCGTGAGAACTTCTCCCGCACGCGTGACGACGGTCGCCGAGTCGGCAAGACCAGCCGAGACGATTGCCGGCCAACCGGCACGAGCAGCATCCAGGTCGACGGCGATGTACGTGGTCGAGAGAACGCCACGGATACCTGCTGGACCGTCCACAACAGCAGCAGCCGATTCCAGTCCGACGATGTCGCGAACAGTCGGGGCAGCACCGTCGGTTTCCGCCAGAACGACTTCTACACGACCGGCATTGGTTTCAGTCGCATGCGCAAGAGCGTCGAGAGCTGAGTCACGAGTGTCCGCCAGGATGGCATCGGCAAGTCCGCCGAGGGCCGCCGCAATCGCTACTTCGTAACCGGACTTCACGGTGATGTTGTCGGCAACGAGACCGCGGATCCCGCGTCGACCAGTAACCGAGTCGCGGCCATCACGAGATTCAAGGGCCTGTGACAGAGCCGACACACGGGCGGCTAGAGCATCGCGTTCGCGCTCTTGAGTGTGCAATTCGTCACGAGCCGCATCAAACTGCGACTGCAACGTGAGTACTTTCGCGTCTGCCGTGGTGACGGCATCTTCGAGATCCTTGTTTGTTCCGCCCTCGGGTGCATCGATTTCGGCCAATGCCGATTCGGCTTCCGTCAAACGAATTCGCGCCGCTTCGCGCGAGTTTTCAATTCGAAGTTGCTCGCCCTGAGCGCCGGCGACACGGGAACGTGCCAGGTCGATTCGACCCTCGAGGTTCGCGCGGTCGATGTCGTACTGGGTAATCTTCTGACCCTGCTCAGCGATGTCTTGGTCAACGGTGTCGAGTTTGGCGGCGGCCGTTGCCGTCCATGCTGCTGCGGAACCGACGCGCGATTCAATCTCGGTCAGTTGCGATTCGAGCGAAGCCACTTCGGCGCGTGCCGCGTCCACCATCTCGTCAGATATCGCCAACAGCGGGGTGGCTTCGGCGATGTCCTGGGACAAGAGCGTGATGCGGTCGCGAATGATTTGGTTCAGCGTGCGGAAACGTTCGCGAACGGACTCGAGGTCAAACGCAACACGACGAACACCATCGAGAGAATCCGACGTGAGTTCCTGTTCCAGCATGCGAAGGCGCAGTGTCACCTGCTCCAACTGCTCAGTAACGACGATGCGCTCGGTCTGACGTTCCGATTCACTGCGCTGGTGGTCATCGATGTCACGGCGAAGCGACACAACATCGTCAGCAAGAATGCGGGCACGCGCGTCACGCACAACGGCGGCAATGTTCTGGGCTTCGCGGGCGACCTCGGCCTGTTTGCCGAGGGGCTTGAGCTGTCGGCGGATCTCGCCCGAGAGGTCGGTCAATCGCGTGAGGTTTGCCTGCATCGCGTCGAGTTTGCGGACCGTCTTTTCTTTGCGGCGACGGTGCTTGAGAATCCCCGCCGCCTCTTCGATGAAGCCTCGACGGTCTTCAGGGGTCGCCTGCAGGACGGTGTCGAGTCGGCCCTGACCGACGATCACGTGCATCTCTCGGCCGAGTCCGGAGTCGGACAAAAGTTCTTGAACGTCGAGAAGTCGGCAGGATTCGCTGTTGATCGCGTACTCGCTCTGGCCACTGCGGAACAAGGTTCGCGAAATGGTGACTTCGGTGTAGTCGATCGGCAGCGCGCCGTCCGAGTTGTCGATAGTCAGAACGACTTCGGCACGGCCCAGCGGGCCGCGCGTCGAAGTTCCCGCGAAGATGACGTCTTCCATTTTGCCGCCGCGAAGAGTCTTTGCGCCCTGCTCACCCATCACCCATGCGAGTGCATCGACGACGTTGGACTTACCCGAACCGTTCGGACCGACGACAGCGGTCACGCCGGGCTCGAAGTCGAAGGTGGTCGGCTGAGCGAACGACTTGAAGCCCTTGAGAGTCAGGGACTTCAGGTGCATGAGTTCTATTATCCCTGAGCGCCCCTTCCCCACAGAACAGTGCGACAATGATTCTCAGCCCACCCCAGAAAGGCCCGTCATGCTGCGTACCTTTTCGCGTTCGATGCTTGTCGCACTCGCGACTGCTATCGCGCTTGCAGGTAACGCGCTGACCGCAGCGCCTGCGAGCGCCGCCGGCGTGTATGTCGAAGGAAAGGACC
Organism: Actinomycetota bacterium; assembly: GCA_046049745.1. Taxonomy (GTDB): domain Bacteria; phylum Actinomycetota; class Actinomycetes; order Actinomycetales; family Microbacteriaceae; genus MWH-TA3. Next base: position 2,800 of record JBJOQU010000088.1, read on the forward strand.
GCGCAGCGCCGCTGTTCGACCCGATGAAGATTATCGACGTTGATCTGCAAATTCCCGAGGCATCGCTTGATGCGCTCAAGACCCAAACCATGTGCGGCACGTTGCCCTATCAAGACGCGACCTTGACACTCACAACGACCACGGCCACCTATGGCCCGATGGAGGTTGGCGTGCGCTTCAAGGGCTGCTACGGGTCGTGGCGCGAATGGAACCAGAAGCCTGGCTGGAAAATCAAGATCAACAAGGTCAGTGGGCAGAACATTCTGGGGTTGAAGAAGCTCACTCTGAACAACATGGTGCAGGACGGCACCCAGATTCATGAGGCACTTGCGTACCGTCTGTTTCGTGCGATGGGAGTCGCCGCGTCACGAGTCGGCTATGCCTCAGTCACGATGAACGGGCTTGACTATGGGACCTACTTGAATATCGAGACTCTTGACTCTGTGGCGCTCGCACGATGGTACGGCGCGAACAACACTTTGCACTTGTACGAAGGTGCGTACGGGCAGGACCCAACACCTGGCCGCGAGTGGGAGTTCGAGATCGACGAAGGCTCAACCGACAACATTGACGACCTCATCGCGCTCTCGGCCGCCAACGACCTGACCGGCAACGCGTGGTGGACCGCAATTCAACAGCGCGCCAACATGAATCAGATGACAGCGCAGTGGGCCACGGAATATTACCTGCGCCATTGGGACGGGTACATCACACGAAACAACTACTACCTGCACTCGACTCTCGACGGCAAGTTCACGATGCTGCCCTGGGGATCTGACCAGACGTTCGCCGATCCGTGGTGGGACGAGTACATCAACTCTCCCGACGGCATCATGCAGGAGCGCTGCATGACGGTCACACCATGCCTAGATCTCTACGCGGCAAACGTGGTCAAGGTCAAGAACCTCGGAAACTCACTTCGCCTCGACAGCATGGCGACCGCCGTTGGGCGGGTTGTCGACTCGTGGGGCATCTCCGAAACCAAGGCGTGGATCAACGAACGACGGGCGAGCGTCGGCGCCTGGATTGCCGATAACACTGTCGAAATGCCCACCACCACGATCCGTCGTAGCGGCGCACGAACGATTCAGTCATGGAACACGCCTGATTCTCACGGCCTCACCATCACCAAATACCAGGTTGGGGTCAAGCGCGCCGGCGTGTGGACGTACTACACGACGACGGCACGAACGTTCACGATCGCGCACCCTAGTCGGACAACTCTAGAGTTCCGTGTTCGAGCCCACACCGCGCTCGGATACGGCGACTGGTCGACTGTAGTAAGCGGGCGCCGCAACTAGCGGCGACGCCGCTGGCACTTCGGGCAGAAGTGCGATGAGCGGTTTTGCCACGGTTCACGAACGATGAGCGTCCCGCAGCGCGGACATGGGCGTCCCGTTTGACCGTAAGCGTTGAGAGAGACATCGAAGTATCCGGATTCACCGTTGACATTCACATAAAGCGAATCGAAGGACGTCCCGCCGACGTCGAGTGCCCCGCGCATGACATCACGCACAGCCGCGAGTAACTCTCGGTAGGTTGTCGCCGAGATTCGGTCCGCCGGGGTTGCGTAGTGAACCTTCGCGGCCCACAGTGCCTCGTCGGCGTATATGTTTCCGATGCCCGAGACAAGTTCTTGGTTGAGGAGTGTGTTCTTCACGGCGACCGTGCGTTGACGCAGCCGGCGAATTAACGCCTCGTCGTCGAACGCTGGGTCAAGAATGTCACGCGCGATGTGTGCGACCTGGCTGGGAATCTCGACCGAGTCAGACCCAAAACCCGCGGCGAGGCCGTCCGCAGTGGGTGCCGTTGCATCGAGCGCGAGTGAGCCAAAAAGACGTTGATCGTGGAAGGCAACAGGTGGTCGATCGGCCAGCAACAGGCGGACGCGTTCGTGTTTGGGCGAATCGTCCCCAAGAACTCGAATCTGACCACTCATCCCCAGGTGCACGACCAGCGCATCCCCCGAATCCAGCGGGCACCACATAAACTTGCCGCGGCGAACAGCCGCGACAACCGACGCGCCAGCCAGTCGGGTGGCGAAATCCTCAGCCGAACCAGGGTGGCGTTTGAGTGCGCGGGCGTCGAAGACCGACACGGCATCGATACGCGCGCCAACGAGGTGTCGATCCAGCCCTCGGCGGACAACTTCGACCTCGGGAAGTTCAGGCACGGCTACTTCACCGTCAGGGCAGTCCACGCCGCCAGCGCGGCAACGCCCTCGGCGGCCTTTTTGCTCGTGCCTTCGCCTGAACCCATCGCCACATCGTCGATAGTGACAGTGGCAACGAATCGGCGTGCGTGATCCGGCCCCGTGGTTTCAATGGAATAGACGGGCTTACCCACGTTTCGGCGATCGCACAACTCTTGCAATTCGGTCTTGGGCTCCATCGATGCGCCAAATCGATCAACGTCGTCGAACAGCGGTGACACCAGTCGAAGGGTCAAGGCTGTCGCCGCTTCCTGTCCGACCGACAAGTACGTTGCGCCGATGATTGATTCGATGACGTCGGCAAGGATGGACGACTTCTCGGAACCGCCAGTCGAGATTTCGCCGTTACCGAGTCGAATGAATGGGCCAAGGTCAATGCGCCGAGCGATTTCGGCAAGCGCAACCGTCGACACGAGAGCGGCACGTCGTTTGGCGAGGTCCCCTTCAGGGAGGTCAGCGAAGCGTTCGAACAATTCGATCGTGACAACCTGCTGCAAGACGGCATCGCCAAGGAACTCGAGTCGCTCATAATGACCGCCACCGTGCTCGTAGGCAAACGAGCGGTGGGTCAGCGCCTGCGCAAGCAAGTCTGCGGGAATTTCCACACCGATAACCCCGGCCAGTTCGGCGGGGTTACGGAAGGCGGGAATGGTTGTCATGGAAAAGAAACAGCGCGCCAAAGGCGTGAACCCCGGCGCGCTGTCAACGTCCTGATTTAGGCGTCGGCGACCTTGCGGCCCTTGTATTCAAGGAAGAGTTCGGTGCCGACCGAGTCCGTGACCATCTTTGCGCGGTGCGGGAGGCTGTACACGGTACGTCCGTTTTCCACAGTCTTGACGAGCTTGGGGGCTTCCGCCTTCCACTGCGAACGACGCGAGCGAGTGTTGGATCGCGACTGTTTGCGCTTGGGAACTGCCATGGTTATGTCCTCTTCTTGGCGGCCGGTTTGCTGGCCGTGGTCTTGTCGGTGGAGGTCAGAGCCTCCAGCGCCGCCCACCGCGGGTCGATGGTGGTGGCGTTCTGTTCACGCGGTTCCGTCAGTTTCTCGCCCGTTTCCGGGTCAAGACCGAGACAGTCTTCGTCACAGAGTGGTTGGAACGGCAATGACAACACCACCGCGTCTCGAACAAGCTGTTCACAATTCACGTGATTGTCGTGAACAGAAAATTCAAGTTCCTCCGTAGGAGAATACGCGAAAAGTTCCTGAAATTCCACTTGGACCGGAACGTCGACAGATTCGAGGCAGCGAACGCACTCGGCGATCGCGGTTGTGGCGATGTCGGCGGACACCAGAATGCCGTCGTGCAGACCTTCGAGACGCAAATCGACCGAAACAGTTTGCCCCTTGTCGACGTAGGCAACGCCTTCACCCCAACGTTCGACGAGCTTCTCGTCGAGATGGACTTCGCGCTCGACACCGATGCGGTGCGAGACGTCAAACACGCTGACGACGAAGGGGTCGGTGGGGTGATTTTTCACCCTCTCAGGTTACCCGCGATTTAGACGAAGTCGCCCGACTCCATGAATTGTGAGACGGCCGCGGGAACATACGGCGACACATCTCCACCGAGCGCCGCAACCTGGCGGACCAAAGATGACGACACGTGGTTGTGCGCGGGGTCGGGAAGCAGGAATACCGTCTCCACCTTGGCGAGGTCGCGATTCACGATCGCCATAGGAGTTTCGTAAGTCACATCGGCCTCTGAACGGATTCCCTTGACCAGGACTGTTGCGCCAACTTCTTGGCAATAATCAACGAGAAGACCGACACTCCAGCTGGTGACGACGACTCGGTCAGCGATGCCGGCGTCCCGCAAGGACGCCTCAATCAGTTCAAGTCGACGAGCGACGGGAAGCATCGCGGTCTTGGCGGGGTTGTGGACGACGACAACATGAACCTCGTCGAAAATGTTGCGCGCTCGTTCGATGACGTCAAGGTGGCCCAGGGTCACCGGGTCGAACGATCCAGGCACAACAGCGAGCGAAGTCATATCCCCAGCGTATCGGCGGGACTGGACGCCGTCACGCTTTGCCGAGGAACTCGCGTTCGCGTTGCGACAACCGGCGATCCACCGCGTC
>JBJOQU010000089.1:0-15301 GCA_046049745.1 Actinomycetota bacterium
GCCCATAGCGAACTGTATTTCGTCGAGGCCCTCGGCCCTGACCTGCGCGAAATCGACGTTCTTCGAGCTCTTCGCGACTACGCCAGACGTCAACGCCGCTACGGCGCGTGAACTTTCGGTAACAACTTTTTCGCTCGGCGTGTCATTCGCGGCGCAAACAATTCGCGAGCGTACGTTCAGGGGTATGAACTAAGTGCGTGGCTCCTGGGCCACACCGGCCACGGAACCCGTACGTGAGATAACTCAACGAAACGGAGACCGAGTGCCCAAGTCCGCTGCCCCGTCCGCATCCGCTTCTACGAGGAAAGCCGCCACCGCGCAGCGAACGTACGTGCTCGACACGTCGGTCTTGCTGAGTGACCCGCGTGCGATCTTCCGATTCGCCGAGCACGAGGTCGTTCTGCCCGTGGTCGTCATCTCCGAGTTGGAGAAGAAACGGAACGACCCGGAAATCGGATACTTCGCCCGACAGGCTCTGCGGTTCCTGGACAATCTTCGCGTCAAACACGAACGACTAGACATGCCGATTGCCGTTGGCGATGGCGGCTCGCTTCGTGTCGAGCTCAACCACACGAGCGACGCGGCCTTGCCGTCTGGTCTTCGCCTCGGGGACAACGACACCCGAATTCTTTCCGTGGCGCTCAACCTCTCGCAGGAAGGGCTCGACGTTGTCGTCGTGTCCAAGGACCTTCCCCTTCGCGTCAAGGCCTCGAGCATCGGCCTAGCTGCCGAAGAGTATCGCGCCGAGCTCGCCCCCGACTCTGGTTGGACGGGAACGAGCGAGCTCAGCCTGTCGGCCGATGACATGGCGACCTTCTACGAGGACGAGGTGTTGGTCAGTCCGCTCGTTGCCGATCTGCCGGTCAACACAAACCTCGTGATTCACTCCGACCGCGGTTCAGCACTGGGTCGTGTCGCCGGCAAGAAGAGCATGGTCTTAGTTCGAGGAGACCGCGATGTGTTCGGACTTCACGGTCGCAGCGCGGAACAGCGACTTGCGATCGACATGCTGCTTGACCCGACGATCGGAATTGTGTCACTCGGTGGACGCGCGGGAACGGGAAAGAGTGCGCTCGCATTGTGTGCCGCGCTGGACGCGGTTCTCGAGAGGCGACTTCACAAGAAGATCATGGTGTTCCGTCCGCTCTATGCGGTTGGTGGTCAGGAACTCGGGTTCCTCCCCGGAGACGCAGACGAAAAGATGAACCCATGGGCTCAGGCAACTTTTGACACTCTGGGCTCGGTCGTTAGTGACAACGTGATGGACGAAGTCATCGAACGCGGGCTCATTGAGGTCTTGCCCCTGACACACATTCGCGGCCGCTCGCTTCACGACGCCTTCGTGATCGTCGATGAGGCCCAGTCCCTCGAGCGCAACGTTCTCTTGACGGTCCTCAGCCGAATCGGACAGAACTCGCGAGTGGTTCTCACGCACGATGTCGCGCAGCGCGACAACCTTCGTGTTGGCCGTCACGACGGAATTGCGAGTGTCATCGAGGCGCTGAAGGGCCAGGAACTGTTCGGCCACATCACTCTGCAGCGCAGTGAGCGAAGTGACATCGCAGCCCTCGTGACCGACCTGCTCGACGACTACGAAATCGCATAGGGTCGACCGCTAGGTTTGTCCTAACCGAAGGGACATCCGTGTCGTATGTTTTGGCCGCCTCGGCGGAGATGCTGTACACCAACCTGCCGTTCGTCGAGCGCGTTGAAAAAATCCATGCGCGCGGACTTGGCGTCGAAATCTGGGACTGGACACAGCACGACCTGCATGAACTCGCGGAAACCGGTGCAACGTTCTATTCGATGACCGGATACATCGAAGGTGACCTGCTCGAAGAGGACGGAATAGCCCGTCTTCTCGAGACCGCTCGCGAGTCGGTTGAAGCGTCGAAGATTATCGATTGCGCAAGACTCAACCTTCACGGAACCGGCCTGGACAGCAACGGACAGGCGATTCGCAAGCGCGAGAGCGTGACACTTGCCGAACGGGCGACCGCCAAGGACACCTTGTCGCGCCTCGCGGACCTTGGGGCGGAACTGGGTGCCACCTTCATGCTCGAGAACCTCAACCTTGTGGTCGACCACCCCGGCACTCCTTTCGGTCGCGCTGAGGACACAATCGAGTTGGTGTCGAGCATCAACAATCCTCACCTGCAACTCAACCTCGACCTGTACCACGCACAGATCGGTGAGGGGAACCTCGTTGAACTTGTTCGCCAGGCGTTCCCGTGGATTGGTGAGGTTCAGGTTGCTGACGTTCCTGGTCGACTCGAGCCAGGCACGGGCGAAATCAACTATTCACGCATTGCGCAAGAGTTGAACACTCTCGGATTTGACGGTGTTGTCGGCCTTGAGGGCTGGGCCTCAGGTAAGTCGGGCGCTGCCCTCGACGCGTTCGTCGCGGCGTTTCGCCCCTAAAGCTCGGCGAACGGCAAAAAACGTTCCGAACGCGGCACGCATGATGACGCCACGTTAAGCCGTCAACGATGGCTTCGGCACACTCATTCGTATATTTGTCTTATGGCAATTGATTGGGAAACGGCGTTCGCAAACTTGACGTCCGTCACGGTACTCATGTTTGTCATCGGTGTTGTCGCCGCGCGACTCGGTCTTCCTGTCAGAATTCCTGAGCCTATCTACAACGCGATCACTCTCTACCTCCTGTTCGGGATTGGACTCAAGGGCGGCGTCCAGCTTCGCAATGAAATTAGCTGGGATCTTGTCGCGCCTGCGGCAGTCGCTGTCGCGTTGGGAATCGTCATTCCGCTCGCGGCCTTCGCAACACTCGGTCTGATTCGCGCGCTCAGCAGAGTCGACCGTGCGTCGTTGAGCGCGCACTACGGCTCAACGTCACTGGTGACGTTCTCCGCAGCGCTCGTGTACCTCGATGCCAGTGGAATCCCCGTCGAGGGCTTTGCGGCGACGCTTCTCGTCATTCTGGAGATCCCGGGGATTATCGTCGGCATCCTGCTGGGGACTCGAGCCGATTCCTCCGCATCACAGGGCTCGTTGGCGCAGAGCATCAAAGAAATCTTTTTGGGAAAAACCGTGTACCTGTTGCTCGGGGGACTCGTAGTTGGGTGGGTCACAGGACAAGCGGGCTATGAGCGCGTCGAAATCTTCTATTCCGACCTACTTCCTGGCATCCTCGCCTTCTTCCTCTTGAACCTCGGTCAGATCGCGGGTGAGCAACTCGGAGAATTCAAGCGCACGGGACTTGGGCTGGCGGTTTTCGCCGTCGTGTTCCCCCTGTTCGCCGGCACCATTGGCGCATTCGCGGGAACCATGGCCGGACTATCGGTTGGTGGGGCGACCATCCTTGCCGTCTTGTGCGCAAGTGCGTCGTACATCGCCGCGCCTGCGGCCGTAGGAATTGCGCTTCCCCACGCGAATATCGCGACCGCCATTGCGCCAAGTCTTGGTGTGACCTTCCCGTTCAACCTCATCATCGGTATTCCGATTTATGCGACTATTGCCGGGTTTGCTGCCACGGTTCTCTAGGCGCGCTCTCGCAGTTAGCCCAGGAACGGGCGAAGTTCCACTTTCCGGTTGCAGGCCATGGAGCCCTCGGCGGCGAGTCGACGAGCCGTCGTAGCGTCAGGCACATCCACAATCCAGAATCCGGCGACAAACTCGTCGACCGCGGCGTACCCACCCGGCGTTTCAACGCCGGCACCGTCACGATTGTCGAAAACAATCGCGGTCGATGGCGCACCAACACCAGCCGCCATCACCCAGTAACCGTCCGCCATCAGTGAATCGTTGAACGCATCGATGGCGGCCAGTTCGTCTCCGTCCGCGCTTCCGCTCACGCTGTCGATCACGCTCAGGAGGAACTTCACGGTTGTGCCTTTCGCCAGACGCCCCACGCACGTGTCGACCACAGCGCCCAGAGCACGAGAAGGGGTTGGAAGAACAAGCGGATGAATCGGGCTGAGTCGGTGTCCAGCCCGAACGCGTCGATCCCGTTCACGAATTGGTTGATGTTCCCAGGGAAAATCGCGATAAAGAAGAGCGCGACGATCAGCCCGACCCAGCGCTGAAGACGGGGGAGGGCGATGAGCGCAACGCCAAGCGCAATCTCAACGACACCCGAGGCGATCACAACGAAGTCGGGGTCAAGCGGCAGCCACGTGGGAACCTGAGCCTGGAACGTTTCGCGTGCGGTCGTCAGGTGACTCGTTCCCGCGAAGGCGAGAGCCGAACCGAGTACGATTCGCGCAATCGCGCGAATCAAGTGGCCGGCTCTGTGTTGTGCCATCGACTAGTCGACGAACAAAGGAACGAGAGCGCCGGAGAAGACCTGCCACGCAAGAGCGCTCTTGGCGACGAGGCTGAGCGTGATGTACATGCGCTCTCCGCGGATGTAGTTCTTCCATCCGCCAATCTGTCGGTACTGCAGCACCTGGTTGATGGCGAAAGTGTTGAAGAACAGGAAGAGCGAGACGATGATTCCGATGACGAAGCCGGGGACCTCAGCCGCACTTTCGGATCCGGGCTGCAGTGTGTAAATCAACACGATGATCCACGGCACGATTCCGGTCATCGACCCGAAGACGAACGGCAGGAACTGCCCGTTGCCCGGCTTCTCGTACTTTTCCTGCAACGCACCGAACATGATCATCGATGCGTTCACCGCAAAAATGCCAAAGAGCGCACCCACGTCAGTGCTTCCCGTCAGCTGGGCGATGAGCCAAATCATGACCGACGAACTGAGCGAGTACTCGGTCCAGCGGAAGTAGTTGTGGTTGGCCTTCAGCCCGTTGCTGTAGCGCGTGAAGACGCCGGGCGAGGAGATGAGGAAGTGGAAGAACGCCGACATCAGCAAAAAGGCGACGACGCCAATGCCGAGGTCGATTTCAAACAGGGTGACGCGCTCGGTCGGAAGGTCGACCCCGGGAGGTCCGGTCATGTAATCGACGGTCACGGGGAATAGCACGGGGGTGCTGATCAAGGTGAGTGCGTATCCGAACGCGAGTGCCTGGCCGAGGTGAACGACACCGGCAACGATGTTGTAAATGCGGAGGCGACCGATTTGCTGGTCAATGGTACGAATTGTCTTGGCCATGATTGGCTCCTTGTTATTTGGCGACGCCGGGGCTAGTCATCGACAGGAGGTCGAGGGCCTTATCAAGTTGTTCGAGAGTGACCTCGCCGCGCTCGACATATCCGAGGTCGATGACGGCCTCGCGAACGGTGATGCCCTTCTTGACGGAGTGCTTGGCAATCGCAGCGGCGGCCTCATACCCGATGATGCGGTTGAGCGGCGTGACAATCGACGGGGACATACCCGCAAGCGCGGCTGCACGCTCGGCGTTGGCCTCGAGTCCAGCGACCGTTTTATCCGCCAGAACGCGGCTGGAGTTCGCCAAGAGACGGATCGATTCCAGTAGCGAGGTTCCCATCACGGGGATCGCGACGTTGAGTTCGAACGACCCCGACGCACCAGCCCACGCAATCGTGGCATCGTTTCCGATGATCTTCGCGCACACCATCAGCACCGCTTCGGGGACAACAGGGTTGACCTTTCCGGGCATGATGGACGATCCGGGCTGAAGGTCAGGAATATGGATTTCGGCGATTCCCGTGTTCGGGCCCGAACCCATCCAGCGGATGTCGTTGCAGATTTTGGTGAGAGAGACGGCGATGACACGAAGAGCGCCAGAGGCTTCAACCAATCCGTCACGTGCGCCCTGCGCCTCGAAGTGGTCCTTGGCTTCCGAGATGGGAAGTTTCGTCGCCGATGCGAGTTCGGCGATGACCGCAGCCGAGAAACCGTTCGGGGTGTTGATCCCCGTGCCGACAGCGGTTCCGCCGAGAGGGACCTCAGCGACGCGCGAGACGGTTGACTCGATGCGTTCGATGCCCAGTCGAATCTGGCGGGCATATCCACCGAATTCCTGGCCGAGAGTAACGGGAGTCGCGTCCATAAGGTGGGTGCGGCCCGGTTTGACGTGACTGGCCCATGCCTGTGCCTTGGCTTCGAGAGCTGCGGCTAGGTGGCCAAGAGCCGGAATCGCGTCGGTAAGTAACGCCGAGGTGACGGCGAGGTGCACCGAGGTGGGGAACACGTCGTTGGACGACTGCGACGCGTTGACGTGGTCGTTCGGGTGAACCGAGTCACCCCGCTTCGCTGTTGCGAGGCTCGACAGGACTTCGTTCATGTTCATGTTTGACGATGTTCCCGAGCCGGTCTGGTAGGTGTCGACGGGGAACTGGTCGTGGAACTTGCCAGCAATTATCTCGTCCGCGGCGAAGACGATGGCGTCACGAATGTCCGCGGGGATGATGCCGAGCTTCTCGTTGACGATGGCCGCAGCACGCTTGATGTGCGCGAGCGCGACAATCTGTGCCGATTCAAGACCACTTCCCGAGATGGGGAAGTTCTCGACCGCGCGCTGTGTCTGTGCGCTGTACAGGGCGTCCTTGGGAACGCGGACCTCTCCCATGGTGTCGTGTTCGATACGGTACTCGCTCACGCGATTCTCCTTTGTGTGTTACTCGATGTCGCCGATGACGACCGAGGGAATGACATGTCCCTCGCGCAAGTTATAGGTGGCTCCGACAATTGCGACGTCGCCGACGGCGACTGCTTCCGCAATCAATTCGCTTGTTCCGAGCAATTCGGCGATGGTGTCCCGAAGGTGCTCTTCTCCGACCTCGTCGATGTTGATGTCGTCAACGTCAGCCGTTGCGTGGCTCAACAGAACGCGATCGATTGCGGGCTGGATTGTGTCGGTGAGTGCCTTGATGTTGATGGGCAACATCGTGGCGTCGTCGCGACGGGAATCGACGGCAATTTTCACTGCCCCGCAACCGTCGTGCGCCAAGACAAGAATGAGATGCACCTTGAGAGTGTCGACGGCGTATTCAAGCGAACCGACAACGGATTGCGAGATAGTCTGTCCTGCGTTTCGGACGACGAAAAGGTCACCAAGGCCAACGTCAAAGATGATTTCTGCGCCAAGTCGCGAATCCGAACAACCAAACAGTGCGGCATATGGGGTTTGCCCGTCCGCAACTGAGTCGCGGTGGTCCATGTCTTGATTGGGGTGTGCCGGCGATCCACCGACGAATCGTTCGTTTCCGTCGCGCATCAACTTCCACGCGTCGTGGGGAGTGCGTGGCGATTCGCTCACGGTGTCCCTCCCAACGACTCGACTGCACGTGTCGCGACGAGCTCAATCTCGTCTAGCGTCGCACTTCCCGACACCATCAGGCTACCGTTTTCGGGCAAACCCGTGAGGAAGTAGATGATTTCCCGGTTCCCTGGATCGTCAACCGCCGTGCGATCAAACACCGCCCACGTCAGTCCCGCAACCGTCTCCATCGTGGGGGTGACGTCGTTCAGTTGCGATGCGATGTCTGGAGCAGGGTCGCCCGTGAATTGCTCGACGGCGACAAATCCATTGGTCGGTGAAACAAACCCGATGTACCACTCGGGGAAATCGCCGCTCACGTACTCGGCCCGGTTGCTCCACCAATCGCCATCGGCGCTGGTGAAATCGGGGTTGACGAGTGTGACGTGCGAATCGGTGCTGGACCACACCGCGCTCCAGTCGACGTCACCGCGATCGGTGTTCGCAGGCCGAACAGTCAACAACACAACGACGAGCACGATGGCGAAAGATGCCGCCAAGGCACCGATGAGCGTCAGAGTTGATTGACGCGCACGACCCTGGCGAGCGCTGCTCACTCCGCGGTCTTTCGCGCGGCCTCAAGCCGCGCACGTGCTCCGACGAGCCATTCCTCGCAGCGGGCTGCGAGTGCCTCGCCGCGTTCCCAGAGCGACACCGATTCGTCGAGAGAGGCGGTGCCCTTTTCGAGAGACGCGACGATCTGAATGAGTTCGTCCCGCGCCTGCTCGTAACTGAGAGTTGACACGTCGGGAAGCTTGTCTGCCATGGTCCTAGATTACCGCGAGGCAATGGCAACAAACACGTTGGGCCCGCCCTTGCGGACGAGCCCAACGCTGACGAGCAGTTGTTATGCGCGTCGGCGTCGTGCCACGGCAACAGCGGTGCCGGCCAGGATTGCTAGTGCGGCAACGCCACCAATGGGTGCAACCTCAACTCCGGTATCGGCAAGTTCGGCCCCGCAGGTCGGGTCACCAAACGGGTCAATGACATCACCAGCGTAAGCGTCAAAATCTTCCGCCACAGTGTTCACGGCGAAGTCCAATGCCTGGTCGAACGTGTCTTGGTCGTCGGCACCGATGGGGTCGCCGTCTCCATCGAGTTCATCGGTGTAGCACTGAACGTTCGGAACCAGGATGACCTGCAACTGAGCGGAGCCGCCGGCTGGCCATTCGAACCACACCTCGTCGTTCTCCTCGGGGTCGGGGTTCCAATCGAGTGTTGCGCCAACGGACTTCCATACCAAGACGGGATCGGCTTCGAGGTTGTCGTCGTGGGTGACCCACACGTTCTCTGAAATTTGAATGATGGTCGTCGTTTCGTCGGACCCGAGATCACCGCGGATTCCATATTCGATGTCGTTGAACGGAGCCATTTCACTAAACGTGTCGACCGACCACGTCAGTGTGTTGCCCTCTTGGTTCAACGTCGCCGCGATGTCGAACGAATCGTCTGCGTTCGAGAACGCCATCGCGCTCGTCACGGTGGACTCGTCAAACGTCCACGAATCAGCGATGAAATCTTCTTCGGTGTTGTAGTCGGTGAAATAAAATTCCCCGAAGCCGTCGAAAGCATCGTCAGAGAACGTGTCTGTCCAATCTGTGTCGTTCTGCGCGGCGTTGGAGAAAATCGCATCGCCAACACGGAGGATGTCGCCACAAACCCTTGTGAGATGCAGCGGCGAATCTGACCAGTACGACTGCCAACCGTCATCCACATCGGTCACAATGGTGCCGATGTGGTCGCTTTCGTAGTCACACGGCTCAAGGGTCGTTGCCGAAGACGGGTACGACAGCGCGACGCTTGTTAGGAGCCCTGCAAGGCCAATTGCCGCAATTCGGGTGAGTTTCATGAGGTGTCCTTGGGGGTGAGGTCTAGCTCAGTTCGGTGCGCTCATCAGCGTGCGTCTGCTGTCAGAGTACCATCGGCCAGCTGAATTGTCAGCGTGTCGCGTGGTGAGAGGGACGTCGCACGAGTGACTATTTCTCCCTTCGGCCCGCGCACAATTGCGTAACCGCGTTCGAGTGTGTTCTGCGGGGACAGAGTCCGTAGTTGAGCCGTCAGCCGATGGACATGATCGGTGGCACGGGCGACGGCATGGTCGACAAGTGTCGCACCCTTGTTTCGATAGTTCTCCAGATCGGTTTCGTGACGTTCAAGATACGCCAGCGGGCTGGCCATAACCGGTCGATTGCGGAATTGGGCAATTCGGTCAAATTCCTGGGCGATGGTCGACGACAGAATCTGGAAGGCCCGCGAACGGTGACCGGAGATCGCATCGAGTTCGGCAGCGACATCGGGAACGACCCGCTTTGCGGCGTCTGTCGGTGTCGAGGCGCGAAGGTCGGCAACCTCATCGAGTAGGGGCCGGTCGTTTTCGTGGCCGATCGCGGACACGAGTGGCGTCTCGCACGCGGCAGCTGCCCGAACAACTCGTTCGTCGCTGAATGCAAGCAGGTGCAGAAAATCGCCGCCACCTCGCGCGACGATGATGACGTCGACTTCGGGGTCCGCATCCAGAGTCGCGATTGCGGCCGCGACCTGCGCTGGGGCCTGTTCGCCCTGGACGAGCGTGTGTTCGACACGGAACGTGACATCCGCCCATCGCAGTTTCGCGTTGGTGAGAACGTCTTTTTCGGCGTCGGAGTCCGCTCCGGTGATAAGCCCGATGCACAAGGGAAGGAAAGGGAGGGGCTTCTTGCGCGCGGGGTCGAGAAGACCCTCGGTTTCGAGTTTCCGACGCAGTCGTTCAATCTTTTCCAGAATGTCGCCGAGTCCCTCGTGGCGCATGTCTTTCACCTGGAAAGATAGCGAACCGCCGCCGACCCAGAAATCAGGTTTTGCGAGGACGCGGACCTTGTCGCCCTGTTTGAACGATTCGGTCAGTCCGTCCACGACGGTGTTCCACACGGTGATGTTGATCGAGGCGTCCTCGGTGAGATCCTTGAGCTTGCCGTAGTGCGCCTTTGCCCGAGGATTCCATTCGGCGAGTTGGCCTTCAATCCAGACCGGCGGAAGCTGGCCGATGTAGTTGCGCAGACTGTTCGCCACGTCGGCGACCGTGCGCACCACGTCAGCAGGAGAGTCCGTCATACCGTCAACCGTACCCGCGAGGACGGACGTGCGGGGAGTACGGTTGAGTAACCCGCTGTAAAGGATTTCTGTGCGCCCCATCACTTTCATCTACGACGATCTTGGCCTCCTGGACGATGCTTCCGAAGCCGTTCGCACCCAGTTGCGCGATCTCGTCCCGATGACGCCGGCTACGGAGTTCACCGATGACCCCATCGTGTTGGATTCGATGCCGTCAATGGACCACGCGGATGACTTCATGGACCGTGTCATTGCCATGGCCACTGACCTGCACGTTGTCTTCACTCTCTCCGCGTTGGTTGGTGAGCGAACTGACCTTGAGTCTGCTCTCGTCGAACCACTGACTCTCGCGACTCTCAACTTGGCGGGACTCCGACGGTTCCACGCGGCATTCGCCGGCGACTACGAATGGGATTCTGACGAGAACGGTCTCATCGTCGCGTGGGAAAACGGGAAAGACGTGGTTCGACTCCACGTTCCCGACCCGCGCGAAGGCACCGACTTCATTCTTATCGCGAAGGGCTCCAACGGAGATTTCGAGTGGCGTTCATTCCACGACCTCGGGGTTGCTTTGTGACCGACACCGCACGCTGGTACCGCGCGGTCATCATCCTCTTCGCCATGTTAGGGCTGACGAACGCCTCTCTGCTTGCTCGACTTCCCGAAGTGCGTGAAGCGGTCAACACCACGACCGCCGGCATCGGTTTCATCTTGTTGGGGTTTGCGATCGGATCGTTGGCGGGACTCGCGTCGGCTGGTCGCATCATCGATCGCGTAGGAATCAAACCCATCATCGTGTGGGGCTTCATCTTCTCGGCGCTCGCTGTCATCGTGCAAGGCAGCGCCATCGCTGTCGGCTCAAGCGTCCTGCTGTTCGTCGGTTTTGTTGCCCTCGGTGTCGTCGGAGCGGCAGCAGATGTCGCCATCAATGTCAGCGGCGCCGCACTTGAGCAGGCGATGGGAAAAACCATCATGCCGATGTTGCACGCTGGGTTCTCGGTTGGCACTTTCGCCGGCGTCGGAATCGGCGCCCTCGGCACGACCATCGACTTCTCGCTCGTCCTGCAATTGAGTGTGCTTGCCATCACGACATCAACGATCGCCGTCCTCGCAACCCGCTCAATTACGGAAACGGGTGGTGCGCGCGCCGAGGAACCGTCCACGAAACCAGCGAGACCCTTATGGAAGGCCCCTCAGGTGCTCGCGCTCGGAGCCGGAATCTTCGCCATCACCCTTGCCGAGGGGGCGTCCAACGACTGGCTCGTTTTGGCGCTCGTTGACGATTACGGTGAGTCGCGAACGAACGGCGCTCTCGCCTATGCCGTACTCATGGTGGCGATGATCATCACGCGAGTTGCTGGTGGTCGGATATCGGATCGCCTGGGCCGTGCTCGGACACTTCAAGTTTTCGCCGCCATCGGTGCTGTCGGTGTTATCACGGTCATCCTTGGTGGGACACTGCCGTTCGCACTTATTGGGTCGGCCCTGTGGGGTGCCGGCGTCGCTCTCGGGTTCCCGCTCTTCCTCTCCGCTGCGGGCGAAGGCGAGAACCCTGCTCGTCGCGTGTCGTTCGTCGCGTCGTCCGGATACATGGCGTTCCTCGTCGGCCCGCCCGTGCTCGGCGTGATCGCCCAATCCATCGGACTCCTCACGATGTTCTGGATTCTCGTGGTTTTCGCCGTCGCTGCTGCTGTTTTCGCCAGCGCGGCGGGCGGTCGGCAAACCGCACCCGCACAACCTGCCTAAACTAGACACGTGAGCGCGGTCAACATCGGAAAGACGTCTGTCGAATTGACGGTCCGCCACCCACCGCGGACCGTGCCTCTCGAAGAGATGCCGAGTCCAGGTCCCAAGCGAATCGTGCTCGCCGCTCCGCGCGGCTACTGCGCTGGCGTTGACCGAGCAGTTGTTGCGGTCGAGAAGGCACTGGAGCAATACGGTGAGCCGGTTTACGTCCGCAAGGAAATCGTGCACAACGTCGAAGTTGTGTCCAGCCTCAAAGAGCGCGGCGCCATCTTTGTCAATGAGGTCGACGAGGTCCCCGAGGGCTCGCACCTGGTGTTCAGTGCCCACGGCGTTTCACCGAAGGTGAAGTCCGATGCGGCCGCCAAGAACCTCATGGCGATCGACGCCACCTGCCCCCTTGTGACCAAGGTTCACCGCGAAGCGGAACGCTTTTCGCGCCAAAACTTCCATATCCTGCTCGTCGGTCACGAAGGCCACGAAGAGGTCGAGGGAACGATGGGTCACGCACCCGAGCAGACGACTCTCGTCAACGACCCGGACGCAGCAGACACCGTGGTTGTGCCCGATAACGAGAACCTGATTTGGCTGTCGCAGACGACACTGTCCGTCGACGAGACGATGGAAACCGTTCGGCGATTGCGCCTTCGCTTCCCGCACCTGCAGGACCCGCCAAGTGACGACATTTGTTACGCGACGCAGAACCGTCAGGTTGCGATCAAGAAGATTGCACCCGATTGTGACCTCGTGCTGGTTGTCGGTAGTTCGAACTCGTCGAACTCGGTTCGACTCGTCGAGGTTGCTCTCGAGACAGGTGCAAAGGCGGCGCACCGAATCGATTACTCCAGCGAGATCAAGCAGGAATGGCTTGATGGCGTGTCGACCATCGGTTTGTCGTCCGGCGCAAGTGTCCCGGAATACCTGGTTGACGAGGTCCTTGCGGATCTGCGCCACGCTGGGTTCGCGCACGTTGACACCGTCACGACGGCTACCGAGGACTTGATGTTCTCGTTGCCGAAGGAATTGCGCGGAGACGACCGCGCGCTGGGTGGCCGAAAGAGCTAACGAGCCTCGCCCGGGTAGTACACCCCGAGTTGGTGGCGTGCGGCGGCAATAGTTTCGATATCGAGAACCGAGGCGTCAAGGTCACGCCACGGCGATTCGGTAAGGCCCTGTGCGAGAAAGCTTGCCAGCGCAAGTGCCTGATAGAACAGACCCTGATGCCCGACGATTCCCGTCTCGTCGCGCCAGTGCGCAACGGGGTCAGTGATGAAGGCGCGTTCATACAGCGACAAGGAAGTCGGCAGAAAGAATGGGTTCCCGAGTCGCAGCGACGCGTGTGTGCCGTCGACCCACGCGGAATTGTGACCGAAGTTGGTGATGCTTGATGAGGCATAGGCGCGACCACCGTTCGCGTATTCGGTTCGAATCAGCACCTCGGAGTCGATGTCGTCCTTCGTGACCGACCCCATTGCGTGAACCGTCAACGGTTCGCCGGGGAAGAAACTCGAGATGAACGCCGTCGGGTAGATGCCGAGGTCGTGTGAGGTGCCACCGCCGTGCGGGTCGAACAGCCGCTCGACATCCCGCAAGTCTTGACTGTGGTCTGCTTGAACGAGTCGGATGTCTCCGAAAACCCCGTCAGCGACGAGTTGGCGAATGATGTCAGATTGCGGAAGGTATGTGGTCCACAAAGCCTCCATGACGAACAGTCCGGATGCTCGGGCGGCGTCGCGAATCGCGCGGGCGTCCTCCGCCAGCGTCGCGATTGGCTTCTCGATGAGTACGTGCTTGCCCGCCGCGATTGCCTGCAGCGCGTTTTCGCGATGCGTGTGCTGCCGCGTCGAGATGTACACGACATCGACGTCAGGATCGGCGAGCAGATCGTCATATGACCCGTACCAATTCGGCAATCCGAACTTGTCAGCAAAGGCGCGAGCGCGCTCAGCGTTGGTTGAGCCAACGGATACGATCTGTTGATTGGTGTTCTTGAGAACCGTCGTCACCCAGGAATCAGCAATCCCGCCTGGGCCCAAGACTCCCCAGCGCAGCGACGGAACATCGAGCGGGTCGATGAGTCGCGGGCTCGGCAGCGACGTGGGAAGGCTCTGACCGGGCATCGTCGACGACTACTTGAGTGCGTGTCCGGCGCTGCCGAGCTGCTTTGCGTAGTCGACAACACGGGCCGCCATCGCCGTCTCGGCCAACTTGCCCCAGC
The DNA here is from genome assembly GCA_046049745.1 of Actinomycetota bacterium. GTDB lineage: Bacteria > Actinomycetota > Actinomycetes > Actinomycetales > Microbacteriaceae > MWH-TA3. Next base: position 14,194 of record JBJOQU010000089.1, read on the forward strand.
TGCGCGGGTCGTAGACCTTCTTGTTCCCGACTTCGCCATCAACCTTGAGGACAGCGTCGTAGTTCTTGAGCATGGTGTCGGCGACCGAACGCGTGTAGGCGTACTGAGTGTCCGTGTCAAGGTTCATCTTGACGACTCCGTTGCGGACCGCCTCGAAAATCTCGTCCTCCGTCGAACCCGAACCGCCGTGGAAAACGAGGTCCATGGGCTTGGGGCCAGTGCCGTACTTTTCGGCGAGTCCCGCCTGAATGTCGGCAAGAATTTCGGGGCGAAGTTTGACGTTTCCGGGCTTGTAGACGCCGTGGACGTTTCCGAATGTGAGTGCAGCCATGTAACGGCCGTTTTCACCGAGACCGAGGGCCTCGACGGTCGCAATGGCGTCCTCGAGTGTCGTGTACAGGTTTTCGTTGATGTCGTGGCTGACACCGTCTTCTTCACCACCGACGACGCCGATTTCAACCTCGAGAATCGCGTTGATGTTCTTGGTCTTCGCGAGAATTTGCTTCGCGATTTCAAGGTTCTCGGCGAGCGGGACAGCCGAGCCATCCCACATGTGCGACTGGAAGATGGGTTCGCGGCCGGCCTTCACTTCCTCTTCCGAGGCGGCGATGAGTGGGTAAACAAACCCCTCCAAAGCGTCCTTGGGGCAGTGGTCCGTGTGGACGGCAACGGTGATGGGGTACGACTTAGCAACCTCGTGCACGTACTTTGCCATCGCGAGTGCGCCGGTGGCACGCGCCTTGACGGTGTGCCCGGCAAAGAAGTCTGCACCGCCCGTGGTGACCTGGAGGATTCCGTCAGAACCGGCTTCGGTCAGTCCCTGAAGGACCGAATTGATTGTCGACGACGACGACACGTTGATTGCGGGGAAGGCGAAGACGTTCTTCTTCGCAGTGTCGAGCATTTCGGCGTACTTATCCGGTGTTGCGACGGGCATAACTTCTCCTAGTTCGTGGTGGCGTCAAGTGAATCTCAGTCTAGTCTTTGGGGTCGCGCGCTAGGCTGGCGCTATCGCCGATCCACCACAGACGCGACCTGTCACTGTGTAGATGAGGGACCTCATGGATAACCCATTCGTTCACCCGGATCGCAACCTCGCGCTGGAACT